>CACOFO010000009.1 GCA_902626435.1 uncultured Prochlorococcus sp. | reverse complement strand
TAATTAGAACAACTATTTATATAATTAGCCCTGCAATTAAAAATTCTCAGAACAGATCTAATCTTTATAATCCATCTTACAGACATCTTTTTAGAAATAAATAATCTTAAAGTTGATAGAAAAATATTAATCACTATAATTAGTAAAAATTTATTTATTTTGGAAGAAATAAAATCTATTGCCGAAGACAAAAATAAAGGAGAGAATTCCTCCTTAAGGAGAATTGGAAATTTTATTAAAGAAGCCAGATTAAGTAGAAATCAATCTATTGAAGAATTGGCTTCTGATTTAAAAATTGGAGCTCATCAACTTGAAGCTATTGAAGAAGGTAATGAAGAAGATTTACCAGAAAAAGTATTTATCAAAGCAATGGTTAGGCGGATTTCACAGAAGCTGAAACTTGATACGGAATTTATAATGGATGAATTTAAGACCGAAAGAAAAGAAGCAAACATTGAGGAAATAGTTGAAGAAGTTTCAAAAACAAATCATACATCTAGGCAATCTAAGAATCTGACTAATGTAGGATTCACAATAATTTTTTTAATTTCAGGTTTTCTCGGACTAATCGCCTCCTCCTTAATTTTCAATTTATTTTCGGACTCTTTTCAGAATCAAACTCCCAAAGAAGAACTTTTTAAAAAAACTAAATAACTTTTAAATCCAAATTCTTTAATTCTTTTATTGCATTACGACATAATCCTAAGTTCCATTTTTCAAGAAGAAGATCATGGTTTCTCTTTGAAGGCCTAAGTTCAAATGTAAGAATATTTTCCTGCAATTTTATTTGAACTTGGGATATTACCTTCTCAGGTCTTTGATCAAGAGATGCTGCTAGTCTCAAAATTAATGACATTTCAAGAACTAGTTTTTTATCCTCTTTGGATATCAAATTTTGCCAAGACTCATGTCTTTTCTTCGGGAAAGTCTTTCTATGGTATCTAGCGATCGACGCAATAATATTTGTTTCTGCTTCAGAATATCCCAACAACTCACAATTTTTTATTAAGTACCAAGAGTGTTTGTGATATGAACCAACATTCACATATTTCCCACAATTATAAAGATTAGAAGCTGCCCAAAGAAGTTCTTTAGCTTTAGGGTCATTATCGCTATGAAAGATATTTTTAGTCTGATCATAGATTTGAAAGGCAATATCAATAACTTTCTCAGCTCTTGTATTATCTACTCCAAACTTTCTGGCCTGATGAACTATAGTTGTTTTTCTAATATTGCCTTGAATATTTAACTCATTTTTAATTATCCCTTTACGAAGCATCCAATCCACAACCAAACCTTCTCGAAGCGCCCTCTCACTTATTATTAATTCATCAAAGTTCAACATCTCCATTGCGGTGTTTAATATCAATGCTCCTGGAATAATTATTTCTGCTCTTCTCTCACTTAATGACGGTATTTTCTTGATTTCCGAAACTGGCAATTTAATTAGTTTTCCCAATATATTTTGTAAATTTTCCCTTTTAAATTTATATCCATGCAACTTTTGTTTAGATTCTCCCAAATCATCTGAAATCAAATTTCCTAATGAGGTTGCAGTGCCACTGGTTGCAATCATATATAAAGGCTTATCTAACTTAGATCTACTCTTTATTTTCCGAACAGATGGTTCTAAAGATCCTTTAATAAAAGTTGTTAAAAAACTTGCTCTTTCTGAAGTTATAGACCCTTTATTTAAAAAATCATTTTTAAGTCTTACCGCACCAATTCTCGAACTGGTAAGAGCAATAGCATCTTTTTTATCTGCAAGTATTAATTCTGTAGATCCTCCTCCAATATCTATGATTACAAAAGACTGGTCTTCAAAAGACATCCCAGAAAGAACACCAAGATAAATTAATCTAGCTTCCTCAGAACCACTTATCATTTCTATTTGAATACCTGTTTCATCAAGAACTCTTCTAATAAAATCTTGACCGTTTGGAGCTTCCCTAACTGCACTTGTTGCTGCTGTTACTATTTGTTTTACTCCATTACTTTTACAATATTCCTTAAATCGCTTAAGAGTAACTAATGCTCTTTGGATTGATTCTTCAGTAAGATTTCCCTCCTCATTTTTTTCTCCAAGACGAGTGGTAGATTTATCAGTGAATTTTATTGAAAATGATTTTAATTCTAGATTAATTTCTGCTACCAATAGATGTGTAGAGTTAGTTCCAATATCTATGGAAGCTACTAAAATTTGCTTTTCTTGAAAATATCTTAAATCTTGTTTCTGTATCATTTCTTTTTATAAGATGCAGATATCTTTAATCCATTAATAAATATACCCAAGATTGATTATTAAATAATAGAAATCATTTAATCCTAGTAAGATTATTTAAAGTTATGAAATATACAATAGGTAATATGCAAAATAAAAATCGACAATTTAAATTAAGTACTTTTTTTGAATTATTAAGGTGGAATAAGCCAACTGGAAGAATGATCTTACTTATTCCTGCTGGATGGAGTTTATATTTAACTCCAGATGCTAATCCAACATTTTTAATGTTGCTAAGAATAATTCTGGGAGGAATACTAGTAAGTGGATTAGGCTGCGTGGCTAATGATATTTGGGACAAAAAAATTGATCAAAGAGTTTTCAGGACAAAAAATAGACCTCTAGCTGCAAATAAAATCGGTCTTAAAACGGCTTATTCAATTCTTTTCTTTTTAATTTTATGTAGCTTCTTTTTAACTTTGTCACTACCTCAACCTGGAAGACTCCTTTCTATTTCACTTGCTTTTTTAGCTTTACCTATTATTTTAATTTATCCTTCTGCCAAAAGATGGTTTAAATATCCTCAATTAATCTTATCCATATGCTGGGGTTTTGCTGTATTAATTCCCTGGGCTGCAAATGAAGGCAATTTGAATAGTATTGTTTTATTGTTTTGCTGGCTAGCTACTATTTTTTGGACTTTTGGCTTTGACACGATTTATGCTTTAGCAGATAAAAAATTTGATATCAAAATTGGAATAAATAGTTCCGCTGTTAATCTTCAGAAAAATACAAAAATAACTATTCAAATTTGTTATTTTTTAACTTCTAGTTTTCTCGCATTATGTGGATTTATTAATCAAATGGATTTTATTTTTTGGCCAATTTGGCTTACAACGTCAATCTTAATGCAGAGAGATATACTAAAAGTATTTCCTGAGGAAAAGCAATCAATAAAAAATATAGGGAATCACTTCAAAAATCAATCAATTTATGGAGGATTCCTTTTATTAGCAATTATTATTGCCTCATAAATTCTAAATATGGTTTTTAGATTAAAAAAAGGAGATCAAATAGACATTTTAGCTTCAGGCTCCTTTATTGATGAAGACGAAAATTTTCAAAAAGGCATAGAAATCTTAAAAAACTGGGGCTTGGAAATTAATGAAAATAATTCTCTATCAAAAAAATTTGGTTATTTTGCAGGTGATGATCTAACTAGATTTCAAGAACTGGAAAAAGCACAAAATAGTAAGCTAATCATTTTTGCAAAAGGAGGCTGGGGTTCAGCAAGACTTTTAGAAAAAGAACCTTCTTGGCAGCATGGTTTAATGCTTGGATTCTCAGATACATGTTCTTTATTACTATCTAAATATTCTCAAGGATTTATGGGTTCTATTCATGGCCCAATGGTTACTGGCCTTTTCAAAGAGCCAGAGTGGAGTCTTGAGAGATTAAGAAATTTACTTTTTGAGGGATATGTTGAGGACATAAGAGGAATTCCTTTAAGAGCTGGAAAAGCTAAAGGAGAAATTATCGTTTCTAACTTAACTATTGCTACTTTTTTAATTGGTACTAATCACTTTCCAGATTGCAAAGGGAAAATAATAATTTTTGAAGATATTAATGAAGATATTTATAAAATAGATCGCATGTTGACTTACCTCAGAATGACTAAAACAATTTCTGAAATTGCTGGTATTGGATTCGGAAGTTTTTCTAATGATTCCTGCGACTTTGAATGGAAAGATTTACTAAAAAACTGCATTATTGAAAGACTCAAAGAGTTTGATTTTCCTATTCTTTTTGAACTCCCAATAGGCCACATATCGGGAAATGCTTGCATTCCTTTAGGATACGAAGCCACCTTAAATGGTGATGATGGCATTCTTAGTATCGATAAACCTTTTTAACTAGGGGTTCTTCACAAAAAGTTTTGCTATTTTCAAATCTATAGGGGATGTAATTTTTATATTTGAATAAGTTCCTTCAATAATCTTCACTTTCCAATTAAGCATTTCAAATAGTGAGGCATCATCTGTGACATTCCAGTTTTTATCAATTGCCATCTTATGAGCTTTTTTTAACTTATCTACTAAAAAGCCCTGAGGAGTTTGCGCTGCCCATAAATAATTTCTATCTGGTGTTTCTTTAATAAAACCTTCATTATCAACAATCTTTATTGTGTCAGTTACCTTAGTAGCCAAAATTACAGCTTCATTTTCATCTAATTTCTTGGCACAAAGGTCTATCAATTCAGGATTTATTAGACATCTAGCACCATCATGTATCAAAACTTTTTCAGCATCTTCTGGCAGCGCTTTTAAACCATTAAAAACTGACTGTTGTCTGGTGTCTCCACCATTAATCCAATGAACCTTATGGGCAAAATCCTTTGCTGAATTTAATAATAAATTTTTATCTTTCGGTTGCCCAATTATTCCAACCCAATTTGTTGAGCTTGCAGAAAATACAGATTTAAGTGTCCAATAAATCAAAGACTCTCCTTCTAGATCAATAAGTAATTTATTTTTTCCAGCTTTCATTCTGCTACCGCTCCCTGCAGCTGGTATTAAAAAGTGCACAATAGAAGGTCTTAATATTTTCTAGACAATTATAAATAAAAGCAATATCTTTACACAAATAGTACTACGATTGAAAATTATAAAATTTCATAATGTCCAATACAGATTCATTATCAGGCAAAGTTGCTTTAATCACTGGAGCTAGCAGAGGAATTGGTAAAGAAATTGCTTTAGAACTAAGCCGCTTAGGAGCAGAAGTTTTTATTAATTACTCTTCTTCTGATGAAAAGGCTGAAGAAGTCGTAAATTCAATAAAAAAATCGGGAGGTAAAGCTCATAAATTAAAATTTGATGTTTCAAAAGAGGATTCTGTCAGTTCAGCTTTTGAAGAAATCATAAAAATTAATGGTTCCGTTGATATCCTCATTAACAATGCTGGTATTACCAGAGATGGACTATTAATGAGAATGAAATCGGAACAGTGGGATGACGTATTAAATACAAACTTGAAAGGAGTTTTTCTTTGTACAAAATATGCTTCAAAATTTATGATGAAAAAAAGAAGTGGTAGTATCGTAAATATTTCTTCTGTTGTTGGAATAATTGGGAATCCTGGTCAAGCAAATTATTCTGCAGCCAAAGCTGGAATAATTGGATTCACCAAAACTTGCGCTAAAGAATTTGCTTCAAGAGGTATAAACGTTAATGCAATAGCTCCAGGTTTCATAGAAACGGAGATGACTGAAAAACTTAATACTGAAGAGATTCTGAAAGTTATTCCTCTAGGGAAATTAGGAAGTTGCACTCAAATTGCAAACTTAGTCTCATTCTTAGTTTCGAGTAATGCAGGGAATTACATTACTGGACAAACAATTAGTATTGACGGGGGTATGAGTATTTAATTATGTACTTTCATAAGGTTGACCCAATTCATCTCTTAACCTTCTGATTTTTTGTAATAGTTTTAGTCTTCGACTTCTTGCAGTTAGTGTTAAGAAAAATCTTAGAGGAAAGTATATTAGTGTCATAGCAATCGCAAGGATTGCAGTAAGAGTAAAAATAAGATTATTTGTTTCATCCATACCTTAAAGATACTCTTATTTGAATTGGTTTGTAGGTCTCATTAAAAGAAATTCGGCTTTCCCCACTAAATTAAATATCCCTTAAAAAAGATTCTATGGGAGATTAGAATAAGATAAAAGAATCAGTAAACATGGCCAAACAGTTAAGTTTTTCTAATGAATCGAGAGAAGCGCTAGAAAAAGGTGTAAACTTCGTTGCTAATGCAGTAAAGGTTACTATTGGGCCTAAAGCAAAAAACGTTGTAATAGAAAGAAAATTTGGCTCGCCAGATGTAGTAAGAGATGGGTCTACAGTTGCTAAAGAGATTGAGATTGAAAACCCTATTTCTAATTTAGGCGCGAAGTTAATAGAACAAGTTGCATCTAAGACAAAAGAGAGTGCTGGTGATGGAACAACGACAGCAACAATTTTGACTCAGAAGATGGTTCAGGAAGGATTAAAAAATATTGCTTCTGGTGCAAGTCCTATGGAGTTAAAAAAAGGTATGGAGGCAGGCTTGGCTTTTGTTTTAGAAAAATTAAGTTCTAAAAGTATTTCGTTAAGTGGTTCTGATATCCAAAAAGTTGCAACAGTTAGTGCAGGAGGTGATGAAGAAATAGGATCTATAATTTCAAAGGCCATGGATATTGTTACTTCTGATGGTGTGATAACTGTTGAAGAATCTCAATCATTAGATACAGAATTAGATATAACTGAAGGAATGTCTTTTGATAGAGGATATAGTTCCCCATATTTTGTAACGGACCCAGAAAGACAAGTTTGTGAACTCGAAAACCCCAAAATATTAATAACAGACCAGAAAATTTCAACTTTAGCTAATTTAGTTCCAATATTAGAAGATATTCAAAAATCAGGCTCACCTTTTCTGATTCTTGCTGAAGATATAGAGGGAGAAGCATTAACAACACTTGTATTGAATAAAAATAGCGGGGTTTTAAATGTAGCTTCAGTAAGAGCCCCATTATTTGGTGAGAGAAGAAAAGCTGCCCTTGAGGATATTGCAATTCTTACTGGAGCTAATTTAATTAGTGAAGATAAATCAATGACACTAGATAAAGTATCGATAAATGATTTAGGTAGAGCAAAAAAAATAACTATTACAAAAGATAAAACTACAATACTTGCCTTTGAAGACACTAAAGATTTAGTTAAATCGCGAGTAGAGAAATTAAAAAAGGAAGTCAAAACAACAGAATCAGAATATGATCAGGATAAAATTAATGAAAGGATAGCCAAACTTGCCGGAGGTGTAGCTCTTATCAAAGTAGGAGCTGCCACTGAAACAGAGATGAAGTACAAAAAATTAAGAACAGAAGACTCACTTAATGCTACAAAGGCAGCCATTGAAGAAGGTGTTGTTTCGGGAGGTGGACAAACCTTAATTGAGATTTCAAATGATCTTTCAAAATTAAGTCAAAAGTCATCCGATGATTTAAGAACAGGTTTAAATATAGTAAAAGAAGCTCTCTTAGAACCTACTAAACAAATAGCAAAAAATGCGGGTTTTAATGGCGATGTAGTTGTCGCGGAAATTCAAAGGCTTAATAAAGGCTTTAATGCTAATACAGGAAAATATGAGGATTTAAAAAAGTCTGGGATATTAGACCCAACCAAAGTAATAAAATTGGCTCTTCAAGATTCAGTATCTATTGCAGCTATGCTCCTTACAACAGAAGTTGCAATCGCAGATATTCCAGAGCCTGAGACTTCAGTCCCGGGAGGTCCTGGAGAAGATCCTATGGGAGGAATGGGCGGCATGGGCATGCCAGGAATGGGTGGCATGGGTATGCCAGGAATGGGTGGCATGGGTATGCCAGGAATGGGTGGCATGGGTATGCCAGGAATGGGTGGCATGGGTATGCCAGGAATGATGTAAAAGCTAACTAGCTTTTTTATCGTTATTAATCCACTTTCGTAAATTTTTAATATAAGGAAGAGGTGATTTTTGGATATTTGTATATTGTTTAATTTTATTAGTATCTTTATTTTTGCTAATTATTTCATTGGGCCTAGAAGTTTGTAAATCAGTTAATTCCCAACTTATCTTTTCTTGCTTTTCTTTCTCAGTAACTTCATCAATTAATGAAATTTGTTCTTGATTTTCTTCTTTATTTTCCTTTAAAAATGAACTATGGATTAATAAATCATTTAAAGAATCAATCCCAAATCTATGGACCCACTTAAGAACAATATTTTCTTTAAGCAAAAAATTATTTTCTAAAGAGGCCTTTTTAAAAACTTCTATTAGGTGTTTTTTTAAAAGCATGAATTTTTAATTTAACTTTTTATTTAACAGAGGTCTTATAGTAATTAAGGAGATAACTGTTAAAAAAAACAAAATTGAGATACAACTCTTACAAGTTAAATCACCATATGGGGCATGTAAAGCTACTAATTCTAAATCCATATTTTGTGTATAAGCAGTCCTAATAGGTTCAATAGCAAAAGTCAATGGATTTAATGAAGCTAGCCACCCTAGCCAATTTGGCATAAAAGAGATTGGAGCTAAAGCAGTACTTGCGAAAAGAAGAGGTAAGTTTATTACAAATATAAGAGCGATTAATTCAATATGGCCAGGCAAAACGAATGCCAAACACAAACTTATTGATGTCACGAAAAGAACTAATAGAATTAATGTTGTAAACACAATTCCAATACCATATAAGTTTGGCCATCCATAACCCAAAATGTATGAAACGAACATTATTACGATACTCTGAACAAAACTTAGGATTGTAATGTAAAAGAAAGAAGATAAAACTATAGACAATCTACTGGTTAAAGGAGCCACAAGTAACCTATTAAGAAATCCGAACTCCCTATCAAACATTAAAGGCAGTCCAGAGTTTAGGGCTCCGCTAAAAGCTGTAAAAACAATAAGTCCAGCTCCTAAAAAATTCCCATAAGAATCAACTCCTGGTAAAAAACCTTCAGGAGCCTTAGAGAATAGTGCTCCAAATAAAAAAAGCCAAATTATGGGTTGTAATATTCCAGCCAAAAGAGTTGAGGGTCTTCTTTTTAGTTGGATAAATAATCTCTTAGTTAAGGCAAATGTTTCTTGATATAAAAAAAATAAATTATATTGTTTTAGTTCCATAATTAGCAGTGACCAAATACATTATAGTTAATTTCACAAAAGTTTTTATCGCATTGATTGCTTTGATTCTTTTTTGAGATCTCTTTTACCTGCCATTGAAATTTCGGCATCTAATAATGTTTTCCCGGTTGCCTGAAGATATACATCATCCAAGCTTGGCTGACTTTGAGTGAGAGAAAAAATTTCAAATTTTGAAAAGGCTAATTCCACTTTGAGCTTCGTAAGTAAATCCTTTTCCTTATCTGCCACAAAATTTATTGAAAAGCCTTGAGCTTCATTGATAATTATCTGACTAATTCCATCTATTGAAGATAAAATTTGACATATCTTGTCTGCTTCTTCCTGATTACTAAATTCTTTAACTTTCAAAGTTATTCTATCTCCTCCTAATTTATTTTTAAGTTCTGAAGGAGTGCCTTTTGCTATAACTTTTCCATCATCAATTATCACTAATTTGTCTGCCAATTTATCTATTTCATCGAGATAATGACTACTTAAAATAATAGTCATACCATCGTTTCTCAAATCTTTCAAAAGTTGCCATATAATATTCCTACTTTCAATATCTAAACCAACAGTAGGTTCATCCAGTATCAATACTTGAGGTAAATGTAAAAGTCCAGCTGCAAGATCTATTCTTCTTTTCATTCCACCTGAATAAGTTCCGCATTTACGATCAACCCAATCATTCATTTCTAATTGATCAACTAATTTGTGTATCCTTTTAATTTTTTCATTTTTATCGATGTGATATAAATCTGATTGAAAATCCAAAAGCTCTCGTCCAGTTAATATTTTATCGAGTGCAATATCCTGGGCAACATAACCAATTAATTCTCTAATTTTTCTAGAATTTTTTATTAAATCAATATTATTTATAAAAACCTCTCCACTATCAGGTTCAATTAAAGTAGCTAGTATTTTTATTAATGTTGATTTGCCTGCGCCATTTGGACCTAGAATTCCAAATAATGTTCCTTCTTCAACTTCCAAAGATAAATTTTTTAATGCCTTAATATCTGAATATGATTTTGAGAGTTCTATAACTTTTATATAATTCATCAAACTTACTTTTACTTAAAAAACATTTTACATCTAATTTAATTATTAAAGTAAGATAATATAGAGAAAAATATTTGCATAGATTGGTCCTCAAATTCTACTGAAAGCTTAGTTCTGGAAATCAATAACAAGAGACAAATTCCGAACATATAAAGAATTGACCACCTAAAAAGGGACTTTGCTATTGAAAGATCATCAGGTGATTTCTTTAATTTATTTATTAATTGTAAAAGTCTTCCATTAAATGGCATTAACATAATTCCGTATAGAAGACCTCCTTCAGGTAAAGCAAAGATTCCCATTATACTCATTAAAACTGTTGCCCATCCATAACGAGAAATCGCTTTAGCAGTAAAAACAGATCCTTTAACAGAAGGGAGCATAGGAATACCAACAGATGCGTAATCATCCTTCAACAAAATTGCAAGTGCCCAGAAATGAGCTGGAGTCCATAACATTACTAAACCAAACAACCACCAACCACTAAGACCTACATGCCCTGTAGCCGCAGATGCTCCAACTAGAGGTGGTATAGCGCCAGCAACTCCTCCGAAAACAATATTTTTTGTTGTACGAGGTTTCAAAATAACTGTATATAAAATTACATAGCTAAATAGACCAAGAAGAGTTAATCCCGCAGCCAGATAATTTACACCACTTACTAAAAGCATAGAAGCTGCCAAAGTACATGATACGGCAGCTAAAAATACAGTCTCAGAGGATAACTTACCTGCTGGCAAAGCTCTTTTGCTAGTTCTTGTCATCCTTTTATCTAATTCCATTTCCCACAAGCAATTAAGAGCTCCTGCTGCTGATGCTGCCAAAGCTCCACCTCCTAAAGTACAAATAAGTTTCGGTGAAGACAAAGGCCATTCCTCTGTTAAAGCCATTCCTCCCAATGTTGTTGCCAGTAAAAGTGGTATTAATCTAGGTTTTGCCACTTCAAGCCAAGGTGGCAAAGTTAATCTTTTTCTTGAAGGTACAACTTCATCCCTAATTGAAGATTTATAGCTCAAATTTTCCAAGTTACTACTGTTCATGAATTGATGCCAACCATTTGAGAATTTAGGGAGTGTTTTAGACCTTTTTGGGTAAAAGGATTTCTAAAAATTAATGTTGTTAATATCGCAATAAATAAAGATGCGTTAAGTTGATGCCCGATAATAAAAATAGGTTCTTTCAAATTTGTTTTAAGACTTAAAACACCCAACAAAATTTGGGAAAACAAGAGAAAAATAAGTGCTGAGAGATATTTCCAATTTTCAGTAAGTAAATTTCTCTTATAAATTGCAATAGCAATAATCAATAGAATTGAAAAAGTAATTGGAAAAGCAAATAATTTATGAGTATTTAGAATTAGGCATTGTTTGTTAAAAGATAAGCAAACATGTGCTGACCAGGTTGATGAAAGCCTTACCCCAATAAAAGATTGAATCAGAGTAAGTAAAAGAGGAATAAATAATAATAATCTCCACCAAGTTAATGGCTCTTCTATTTCGTTATTTTCTAAATTTTGATTTATTGAAATTGTTGTAATGAGAAGGAGAAATGCTATTAAAAGATGGCCCGTAACAGTATACGAATCAAGCAGGTTGATTACTGTTAAAGCTCCAAAAGATCCTTGGACAATCACAAGAAAAAGTAGTAATGAATAAGTTTTAGGTAACCAATTTGGAATTTCTTTTTTCCAGATAATTGAAAGGGTAAATTTTAAAAGAATTAATATTCCAACCAGAAAAGCATCTAGGCGATGAAACCACTCTAGAAAAACTCTTAGGTTCATATGACTAAAAGGCAAAAAAGATCCATAACATAATGGCCAGTCTGGGCAAGCAAGGCCAGCTTCCATGACTCTCGTAGAACCTCCAATTACGATTAGGGCGATGAGTGCAAATACACAATGACTTCCTAATCTTTTAAAAATTGGCTGATATCTTGATTTATATAATTGGTTATTAATCAAATGGATAAAACCTATTATTTTGCATAATAATTAAGATTCAAAACCCAAACATTAATTAAAAATTAATATGTTTAATTTAAAAAATAAATTATTGATTTAATCTTTTTTCCCTGACAATTAACTCTAAAAAGTTATTAATAATACGTCTTTTATTTCTTAAATCTTAAGAAGTTATGATATTTAAATAATTTTCTTTTAACAAAGGATGCAGAATTTAAAAAATTGAATATCTTAAAAATATAAATTCAAATTTTTTAGTCTTCAATTGTTAAATAAAAACATTTATTTAATACTAATTATTTCTCTCGTTTTTGCTATATCTTTTTGGATCGGATTCAATGTAAATTTGCTTCCAGCTGAAGCAAGTATTAATGCGCCAATTTACGATGAACTTTTTAAAATTCTTTTCATCATAGGCTTAATTATTTTTATAGGAATGACAATAGCTGTAATTTATAGTTTATTTAAGTTTAGGAAAAGAAATGATCAGATTGGTGATGGTATTGCTTTAGAGGGAAACTTAAGCTTAGAAATTGTATGGACCATTATCCCTTCAATAATTGTTTTATTAATAGGTTTATATAGTTACAACATATACGACCGAATGGGAGGGATGAAGGAACTAAATCATAACCATGAAATGATGAGTTCAAATCCTGAAAAAATATGGGCTGGGATTAGTCAAACTTCTGATAATAAAATATCGAAAAATAATTTATCAATTGAAGTTTCGGCTATGCAATTTGCATTTCTATTCAATTATCCCAAAGGCAATTTTATATCAGGAGAACTACACGTTCCTGTTGATCAAAAAGTATCAATGAAAATGGAATCTAAAGATGTCATTCATGCTTTTTGGGTACCTGAGTTCAGGATTAAACAGGATATTATTCCTGGACAACCAACTGTTCTGAATTTCACTCCTACAAAAGTAGGAAAATATCCAATAATTTGCGCAGAATTATGTGGCCCATATCATGGAGGAATGAGAGCCTCCATAATTGTTGAAGAAGAATCTGACTATAACGATTGGTTTGACAAAAATAAAAAAACAGAGGTGAATTTATGACAATATCAATTGATCCACAAAAAATTAATAATGAAAGTCTTCAACCTAAAGGCTGGCTTAGATACTTTAGTTTTAGTCTTGATCATAAAGTAATTGGAATACAATATCTTGTTTGCGGTTTTCTTTTCTATTTGATTGGAGGAACTTTAGCGAGCGCTATAAGAATTGAACTAGCTAGTCCAATGTCTGACTTTATGCCAAGAGATGTTTATAACCAAGTTTTAACCTTACATGGAACAATAATGATATTCCTTTGGATAGTGCCTGTAGTTAATGGTGCTTTTGGAAATTATTTAATTCCATTTTATGTAGGTGCAAGAGATATGGCATTCCCAAGATTAAATGCCGTAGCTTTTTGGTTAATTCCTCCTTCGGGTTTGATGCTAGTAGCAAGCTATTTTGTTGAGGGTGCTGCTCAGGCTGGATGGACGGCTTATCCACCTTTGAGCATAACTACTCCTCAATCGGGACAAATAATTTGGATTCTGAGTGTTCTATTACTAGGAGGTAGCTCTATATTTGGTGGTATAAACTTTATCGCCACCATTATCAAACTAAGAAGACCAGGATTAAAACTCATGCAATTGCCAATGTATTGTTGGGCAATGCTTGGGACAAGTCTATTAGTTGTTTTATCAACTCCTGTTTTGGCAGGGACCTTGATTCTACTTAGCTTCGATATCATTGCTAATACAGGTTTTTTTAATCCTGTTTTAGGTGGCAATGTCGTAGTTTATCAGCATTTATTTTGGTTTTATTCTCATCCAGCGGTTTATATTATGGTTCTTCCTGCGTTTGGTTTAGTTAGTGAAATACTTCCTGTACATGCTAGAAAACCACTTTTTGGATATACAACAATGGTTTTTTCAATAATGGGGATAGTAGTTTTAGGTTTAGTTGTTTGGGCGCATCACATGTTTACTAGTGGAACGCCCCCTTGGATGAGATTGTTCTTTACTATCGCGACAGCATTTATAGCTGTCCCAACAGGTATAAAATTTTTCAACTGGGTTGCAACATTATGGGGGGGTAAAATTTCCATCAATAGTGCAATGTTATTCTCTTGTGGATTTATTATAAATTTTGTTTTTGGAGGCATTACAGGAGTTGCTTTAGCACAGGTCCCTTTCGATATTCACGTACATGATACCTATTTCGTTGTAGCCCATTTTCATTACATAGTTTATGGGGGAACTGTTTTTATTATTTTCTCTTCGATATACCATTGGTTCCCCAAAGTAACTGGGAAATTGCTTAATGAAAAATTAGGAATTTTACATTTCATCATTACTTTTATTGGATTTAACTTGTGCTTTGCTCCTCAACATTGGCTCGGTTTAAATGGAATGCCTAGAAGAGTTGCAGAATATGATCCTCAATTCCAATTCGTTAATCAAATTAGTAGTCTTGGGGCTCTCTTGATGGCTATAAGTACAATTCCTTTTTTGATTAATGTTTTTCTTAGTGTGAGAAATGGCAAAGTTGCTGGAGATAACCCTTGGAATGCTCTTACACCTGAATGGTTAACATCTTCTCCGCCTCCAGTTGAAAATTGGGAAGGAGAAGCTCCATTAGTTGAAGAACCTTATGGTTATGGGAAACAATTATCTGAATAAAAATAAAAACATATGACAACTCTAGATAGCTCAAAAGAAATTAAAGAAAATAATTCTGAAGTTAATGAAACACATGAAGACTTCAGAATGTTTGGTCTTATAACTTTTCTAATTGCCGACGGAATGACTTTTGCTGGATTCTTTGCTGCTTATTTAACTTATAAAGCAGTAAATCCATTACCTGATGGTGCTATTTATGAATTAGAACTACCAATACCTACGCTCAATACAATTTTATTACTTATAAGTAGTGCAACTTTTCATAAAGCAGGAAAAGCACTTTTAAAAGATAAAAACTCTGATTCCCAAAAATGGTTGTTTTTTACTGCTTTTCTTGGAATTATATTTTTAATATGTCAATTATTTGAATATTTTCATTTACCTTTTGGATTAACCGATAATTTATTTGCAAGTACTTTTTATGCTCTAACTGGTTTTCATGGACTACATGTCACTTTAGGCACTTTAATGATTTTAATTATTGCTTGGCAATCGAGAATCAGTGGTGGAAGAATCAATAGTCAAAATATGTTCCCATTAGAAGCTGTTGAATTGTACTGGCATTTTGTAGATGGAATATGGGTTATTTTATTTATTATTTTGTACCTTTTATAATACGCTAAATTAAAAAAATTAAATATATTTTTTATTAATTTATATTGCCACAGTTCTCTTTTTTAGTAAGAATATATAGTTAGAAATTTGTTAGATAATGCTAGAAGGAAAAGAACTTCTTAAGAAAGCAAAATTATTAAGTAAACAATCTGAAGATGAAATAGCAAAAGGATGTGGTTATGTTGGTCCAAGTGGAAGAGTCTTAAGAAAAAGTTTTTACAGAGCGCTTATCGAAGCTAAGGGTTATAAAATAGGTAATGGTCGTCAGGGGAAAAATGGTAATAGAGCTTCAAGAGGCAGACAGGCAGAATTCAAAACTAAAGTTCATGGCAATGGGAACCTATTAATTGGACATGCCTACACCAAAAAATTAGGTCTAGAACCTGGTCAGGAATTTAAAATCGATCTAAAAAAAGAGTCAAAAATAATTTATCTGATTCCATTAAATTAAAAAATATTTTACCAACCATTTTCTTTAAGCCACTCCGAAGAAATATTATTTGAAGAGAAGTCTTCTTTTCTATTTTTATTAAACAAAAGTAATTTCTCTACATATTTAATTAGTGCATCTGCCTCAAGGTTTACGCTATCTCCAATATTTAATTTATTTAGATTTGTGTTATGCCAAGTATGAGGAATTATCGCAATAGTAAATATTTCGCCTTGCTGCGCATATTTTGCAATTGTAAGACTTATCCCATTTACGCAAATACTACCTTTATTAACTACATATTTCGAAAAATCATTATTTTTCCACTTTATGGATAAGAGCCAAGATTTCTCTAATTTTTCTATATTCTCGACTGTTCCAAGGCCATCAACATGTCCACTGACTATATGTCCTCCTAGACGGTCAGACACCCTAAGAGCGGGCTCTAAATTAACAATCTGATTCAGGTTCGACTTTACTCCTAAAGTTGTTTTTTTTAATGTTTCCTCACTAACATCAGCAGTAAATTTATTTTGAAAAATCTCTTTAACTGTCAAACAAATTCCATCAACAGCTATGCTGTCACCAATTGTCATATCAAATAAGTTATCTAGAATTTCAATTTCTAAAATATTTTTTTCTTGTTTTAGTTTTCCAATTGATTGAATTATTCCTGTGAACATAAATTTTAAGAAAAATATTTTTGCAAAATTTTGTATTTACTTTAATCTACTTTAAATCATTTTCAACTATAAATAAATTAAAGAGTAAATAAAAAGAAATTGAACATATTTAAATGATTATTAATTCACAAAAAAGATCATTTGGTAGAGGAGCGAAAGTGAGCTTATTCACTTTAGGGACAATGCGAGCAACTGAAAGTCTCGAAAAAATGTATAGCATAATAAAAAATGCATATTATGTAGGTATTAACCACATAGAAACAGCACCTTCTTATGGTGATGCTGAATCGCTAGTTGGAAATTCAATAAAAAAACTAGCGAAAGAAGAGAATATATCAGAAAAAAATTGGGTGATCACAACCAAAGTTTTACCAAAAGGTAATTTTAACTTTTTAAAAAATAATTTCATAAATTCTCTCAACAATTTAAATCTCAAGAAAATTCATAATCTTGCAATACATGGACTCAACTTAAAAGAACATCTAGATTGGGTTCTAGCAGGAGAGGGTAAAAAATTTATATCATGGATACTTGAAAAGGAACTAGTAGATCAAGTTGGTTTTAGTTCACACGGAAGTTATTCACTAATTAAAGAAGCAATTAACTCGGAAGTTTTTAGTTTTTGTAGTCTTCATTTACATTATTTAGATCAATCTAAAATTGCTTTAGCAGAACAAGCTATTAAAAAAGGTATGGGAGTATTAGCAATATCGCCTGCAGATAAAGGCGGGAGATTATATTCTCCAAGTGATATTTTATTAGAGGCCTCCAAGCCTTTTCATCCATTAGAGTTAGCTTATAGATATTTATTGGCTAAAGGAATTACAACTTTGTCTTTGGGAGCTACAAACAAAAAAGATTTTGAGTTTGCGAATAAACTAAGAAACTCTTGCGAGAAGCTCACAACACTTGAAAGAAACGCCTTTAGTAAAATTGAGGAAATAGCTCATAAAAGATTAAACTCAACCAAATGTGAACAATGCAGAAGTTGTCTGCCATGCCCAAATGAAATACCTATTCCAGAAATACTTCGTTTAAGAAATATATCTATTGGTTATGGCCAATTAGAATTTTCAAAAGAAAGATACAATTTAATAGGAAAAGCTGGCCACTGGTGGGAAGAAAAAAATTACTCATTTTGTCAACAATGTCATGAATGTGTTCCTAAATGTCCTTGTAAATTAGATATACCAAATTTATTAAAGCAAACTCATAACTTATTAATAGACACTCCCACAAAAAGATTATGGGGTTAAAGATTCATTCCATAAATTTTGTAGATTAATTTTTTGTTCATTTGTTAATACAGGGAAAGACCAACTATTATCCCAACATTTCTGAGAAGGTCCTGATATAGTAGACATCTCAGATTTATATTTATTTTTTACGTAATCACTATTGAATGGTAGATACCAACCTTGACTCGCTAATTTATCTACTATTGATTTATTTTCTAAAGATTTAATCCATTTAATTAATATTTCATTATTTAGTTTTGATCGACTGAGTAGAAAATGCCACATTAGAGGTACTCCTTGGCTTGGGAAAACTAAAGAAAGTCTTGGATCTATTTTTAAATATTTTGAGCAGAGACTATAAGGTACTATAGCTATACAAGCATCTGAATTAATCAACCAATTCAACATATTTTTATCATCAAATAACATTGCTTGGCTTTTGAGTTTTTTTAAGGAGTTAGATGAATTAATTTTTTTAGCAATTGACAATATTATTCTGGGACTTTGTGGAAAAATAATTTTCCCCGTCAATTTTTTAGATAGAAGAAAATCCCAAGAAGTTCTCGCTAAATTTATTAGTTCTTTATTATTTTTAATGATAATTGTATAAGGTACTAATCCAATAGGAAATAATTTACTTCTTTGATTTTGATTAAAACTTCCTAAAAAATTGATCGATCTCTTATCCAGATTTTCGATCAATGGATATTGATTTAATTTTTCAAATTCAGCAAAATTTATACTAGTGATCCATCCATCATTTATTAACGTAAAGTCAGTATTTAAAATTGAGTTTCTATTTTTTTGTGATTGAATACTTTTAAAATTTATTTTTTCCTGCTTCCAATTTTTTGGAATAGTATCTTTAAAAGATTGTGGATAAAAAGAATTTTGTAGTGCAATCTTTACTTTATTTTGAAGATTACTGCAAGAGCTTAAGAAAAATAAAAGCCAAAGTTTACCGAAATTTAAAAATTCTCTTCTGTTTGCAAGTTTTGATAACATTTAGCAATCCTTCTCTAAAGAAATTTGACCAAGACCCTTCATCATTTCCAGATTTTGTTGACATAATGAAACTATTTCTTCATTTTTAAATCCATTTAAGAAAGCAAGTAATGATATTCCACCAGCACCTACACCTTCTTTCACATGACCCATTTCATAATCCTTCAATTCTTGGTATGTTGACGATTTAAAATTTAAAGGACTTACTAAACCTAATAATTTGACCTTATATTTCTGATTAATCAAATTTAATAAATCATTTAGAGAATTATCTTTTACAAGCCAGCCAGTTGTTGCAATAAAAACATCCTCAATAAAATCATCTTTATTCTTTGAGCTTAAGAATTCTAATACAAGTACAATGACAGCTAACATTTGACTTCCACCAGACAATATGACAGGTTGGTTTGCTAACCTAGCACCAATTAATAAACCCATTGAAAAAGCTTGGAAAGGATCTCCAACTGCTGCGACGACATCAAAAGAGTCAAAATCAATCTTAAGATTTGCGTTTAAAAGTCCTTTTTGAACTACTTTTCTTCTGAGATCTCTTGGAGCTTTGAATAAGCTACTCCCTACTAAATTAGACACCTGCAAACTAAAAGCTTCCATTACAGCCTGAGCAGTTGTGGTCCCACCCGGCACACATTCAGAAATTAAGATTGGTTGTTTAGAAGATTTTCCAATAGCAAGACCTCTTTCATAGAGATTTATAACTCTCTCTTTGAGCATAGATTTTCCAGTAGTAAGACAATTTGATGGTCCCAAATCTCTATCTTCTACAACTAAATGATTGAAGCAAGGCTTTATTCCTATTCCTAAAGGAACAATAACTGGATAAACATTTATGAGCTTTGAACAAACATAACTTATTAGGGCCGGAGTTACTCCCGCATTAAGGAAAGGCAATTTATACTTATGATCTTTTGAAGCACCCTTCAGCAAAAATTCCGCATCAGCGAGCGCAGTAATTCTCCTTGACTTTGCACTAATACCTGCAGCGGAAATTCCTGGGATTTGAGATGTATTAGTGCTTGCAATTACAAGAAATATTTTGAAATTATTTATATTCTTTTCAAGTATATCTATCGTATTAAGTTCCCTTTTTCTATTGGATTCATTTCCAAAAAAATTTATCCCTGATTCTTTACTATACATTATTCTTTTTTTCAATTATTTAAATCAACCAAGCCATTAATTAATCTTGGAGGATCTGGGATAGTTAATTTAAATCTTGGAAAAAGAGAATAGGCAACTACATGTACCGTAAAAACATAAACGATTTCTTGAAAAATTATTAACAAAATTGCAACTAATTGGATACTTAAAATTGATGGAGAAAAAGGTAAATTTAATAATTCAACGAACTTCTCTATTAGACCATAACTTGCTCTAGTAATTAACACCCAAAGATTGTCTCCAACCAATGTGGATAATGCTATTACTCTTAGAAAGAAACCGAGGGTTCCAATAATGACTCCAATAATTAAACTTAGTCTCCAACTCTTTTCTTTAAACCAACACCAGCCCAACCAAAAAGCCAAGATCCCATAAGGAAATAAAAATAAGGTTCCTCTAACAGGACCCATAATTATGAATAAAAGTAGAAACTGAATCAAGATTCCTTCCAATGCGATTTTAGTACCTCTTCTCAAGTGCAACAGGATCATTGGGAGGGGTAAAATCAACCTTAATAACGCTCCCCCAATTGGTAAATAATATAGAGCAATCCATAATAAAGATGATAGCGATGCTAAATATGAGCTCTCTACAATATTTAATGCTTCAGTTTTTGTTCTTATTTTCATTTTTTTTTGAATATTTTTAAATAATTTTTATTCATTTTTTATTTTTTGAATCTAAGATTCGTTCAATCTTTTCTATTTCAAAATTTACCTCAGAATTACTTAATATGGAACTTAACTCTTCAGTAGGATCTTTTGGATCTACATCTTTTAGGATGAATATTATTTTGTAAGATTGAAGTTCAATTTTTCTTTTTTTTGAAGAATTCTTAATTTTGTATTTTTTTTGTTTAGGTATTTTTTCTACATTTATAGTATTTTTATTTTCTAGAACATTTTTTGGCTTCTCAACTCTTTTTATTTTTTTATTTTTTATGCCATTAATTTCTTCTTTTTCTTTTTCTAAATTTATTTCCTTTTTATTTTCTAGAACATTTTTTGGCTTCTCAACTTTTTTTATTTCTTCATTTTTTCCTACTACAATTTTTTTATTTAATAAATTCTTTTGTGAATCTTCATCTTTGCTTATTGTTTCTAAATCATTAAAACTACTTTCAAGAAAATTTCCAATCCTCCCTCCAGAGCATGATTGCAATAAAATTAAAAAAATTAATAAAAAAAATTCTTTTTTTTTAAAAATCATATTTTTTCTAACTTTTCTTTTTCCTTGTAGATTTTTTATTAATTAATTTTGTTTTTTTTGAAGTAGATCCCTTTTTATCTTTTAGTTTTTCTTCTATAAGAAATACAGCATCATCTATGGAGAATTTTTCTAAGTCAGTATCCTTTGAAATCGAAACATTAGTTTTACCACATTTCAAGTAGACACCATATCTTCCATTTAACATTTGGATTTTTTCTTTAAATTCTCTGGGTTTTCCAAAGTCTTTAAGTACCTCTTGACCACCTCTACCCATTTTGGGCATCGAAAGAATTTCTAATGCTCGTTTTATATCAACCGTAAAAACATCATCCTCTTTTTTTAATGATCTGTTTTCAGATTCATTTTCATTTTTAATCCATTTAATATAAGGACCAAATCTTCCTCTATCAGCCTCAACAACACCTCCTTCAGGATGAACTCCTAATAATCTAGGCAAACTTAAAAGTACAAGAGCCTCATCTAGAGTAAGATCATCAGTTTTCAGCTCTTTGGGCAATGAAGCTCTTCTTGGTTTAGCTTTATCTTGATCATTATTTCCCAATTGGACGTAAGGGCCATAAGGGCCAAATCTTAAAAAGACTTTCTCCCCAGTTTTTGGATCAGTTCCAAGATCTGATGGGCCACTTAAAATCTGATCAACTTGCTTTATGTCTAAATCTCCTGGAGTTATGTCCATTGGGAGGTTACCTTTCGCCTGAATTTCATTGCCAGATTCATCTATTTTTGTGCCCTCTAACCAAGGGCCGTTAGAGCCAATTCTGACCACGCAAGGAAGATCTTCGAAGTCAACTTGTCTATAAGCTTTTCCATCAATATCACCCTCTGTTTTTTGAACTTTTACCTCCAGACCATTTTTACCTTTATAAAAAGTCTCGAGGTATGGTAGCCACTCAAGATTGCCTGAAGATATTTCATCCAATGAAGACTCCATTTTTGCAGTAAAAGTAGTATCAACCAGATCAGGAAAATGCTCTTCTAATAGCGCGGTAACGGCAAAAGCTGTAAATGTTGGAGCCAAAGTATTGGAAGATAAAATTGCATAACCTCTATCCACAATTGTCCCAATAATGCTTGCATAGGTAGAAGGTCTTCCAATCCCTTCTTTTTCAAGAACTTTAACTAATGCAGCCTCTGAATATCTTGCAGGCGGCTTAGTTTCATGAAAAGTAGATTCCTTATTAGTAACTTTAAGACTTGTTCCAGTTGTTAAGTTTGGGAGAATAATCTCTTGTTGTTCAAGGGATGAACTTGGATCATCACTTCCCTCGACATAAGCTCTGAAGAATCCTGCGAAATCAATACTTTTCCCGCTCGATTTAAATAATCCATCCCCCACACTAATTTCAGCATTAATCATTGTTAACCTAGCTTCCGCCATTTGACTAGCTACAGTTCTTTTCCAAATTAAATCGTAAAGAGATAAGTCTCTACCAGTTAGATTAGTTTCCTTTGGTGTTTTAAATACCTCACCTGCCGGCCTAATAGCTTCGTGTGCTTCTTGAGCATTTCTTGCAGTTGAATTAAATTGTCTTGGTGAGTTAGATAAATATTCTTTTCCATACATAGAACTGACACATTCTCTAGCAGCTTTTGTGGCTTGTTCGGAAAGATGAACCGAATCAGTCCTCATATATGTTATAAAACCTCTCTCATATAGCCCTTGTGCACATCTCATGGTTTCTCTCGCAGACAAACGAAGCTTCCTGTTTGCTTCCTGTTGCAATGTACTTGTTGTAAAAGGAGGTACTGGCTTACGAGTTGATGGTTTTTTTTCGATTTTCGAGACTAACCAATCCTCAGAAGAAAAAGTCTTCAATAAATCCTTTACTTTATCTTCTCCAATTATTAAAGATTTATTTCCTTGTTTTAATTTGCCGGTCTGTTCATCAAAATCGGAACCATTAGAAATTCTTTGACCGTTTATACTAAATAATTTTGTTTCGAAAGCAACATTATCTTTTATTAGAGAAGCTTTAATCCCCCAATAACTAGCTTTTTTAAAGGATCTTCTTTCTCTCTCTCTTCTAACAAGAAGTCTTACAGAAACTGATTGAACCCGACCAGCAGATAATCGGGGGGCTACCTTCTTCCAAAGTAAAGGAGATAATTCATATCCAAAAAGCCTGTCCAAGATTCTTCTAGTTTCTTGAGCCTGAACAAGTTCCATATCAATTTCTCTTGTTTGATCTAAAGCTTTATTAATTGCCTTTTTTGTGATTTCATGAAAAACCATTCTCTTAGTTGGGACTTTAGGCTTAAGTATTTGCAGAAGATGCCAGCTAATACTCTCTCCCTCTCTATCTTCATCAGTTGCTAACAATAGTTGGGTAGCACCTTTTAATGCATCTTTCAGCTCTTTTACAACCTTTTTCTTATCTTTTGGAACTATATAAAGTGGTTCAAAATCCTCTGTTGTATTTACTCCTATCCTTGACCATTTTTCTTTTTTAACTGCAGCGGGGATTTCAGCCGCTCCTTTTGGAAGATCTCTTACATGTCCCATTGAAGCAAGAACTTCATAATTTGAAGGCAAAAACTTTCTTATAGTTTTTGCTTTGGTGGGACTTTCAACAATAACAAGTGTGTGATCCAAGGTTTATTTCAAAAATTGGTGTTTTTGTTCGGTTAGGGCATATTATGATTATTTAAAACTTTTTCAAGTAATTTCTCTTGAAAATTTCAAAAATCATACCCACAAATTATAATCAAGTTAAGATTAACTCTTTGACCATTACAATCAATCATCTAATTTAATCCTATTTAATAAAGTGCCCAACGAAATCTTTACAATTAATTTAAATGCTCAAGCCATTGTTCCAGAGGCTTTCATCTTAATAGGTATTGTTGGGACTCTTCTTGTAGATTTAGCGGGAGAAAAAACTGCCTCAAAGTGGGCACCAATAATTTGCTATTTATCAATTGGCAGCTCTCTCTCAAGTCTAGCCTTGCAATGGACCAATCCAGTAAATATTGCGTTTCTAGGTTCATTTAATTCAGATAATTTAGCAATCGCATTTAGAGCAATAATAGCTTTATCAACTTTAGTTTCTTTACTCATAAGCTGGCGTTATACAGAACAAAGTGGTAGTCCGATTGGGGAGTTCGCAGCGATAGTTCTTTCGGCTACTCTTGGGGCAATGCTTTTGTGTGGATCTACTGACCTTATTAGTGTATTTATATCTCTTGAGACTTTATCGGTAGCGAGCTATTTACTTTCTGGTTATCTCAAGAGAGATCCGAGAAGTTCAGAAGCTGCTTTAAAATACCTGCTTGTGGGGTCAGCGGCTGCTGCAGTCTATTTGTATGGCTCCTCTTTTCTTTATGGATTAAGTGGTTCAACAAACTTAGCAACAATTGGTTTAGAGATTATCAACAAGCCATCGTTCATTACTTCTTTAGCTCTTGTATTTGTTTTATCAACCGTTGCATTTAAAATAGCTGCAGTTCCCTTTCATCAATGGACGCCTGATGTTTATGAGGGATCACCTACACCCGTAGTAGCTTTTTTATCTGTTGGTTCAAAGACTGCGGGTTTTGCATTTGCGATAAGAATATTAAGTACTACTTTCTCATCTTTCGATGAGGAATGGAAACTTTTATTTACTATTTTGGCCATCTTGAGTATGGCTCTAGGAAATGTTGTTGCTCTAGCTCAAACCTCAATGAAAAGAATGCTAGCTTACAGTTCTATTGGACAAGCCGGATTTGTAATGATTGGAATAGTATCTGGGACTCAAGATGGTTTATCAGCGGCTGTTTTATATTTAGCTGCATATTTGTTTATGAATTTAGGAGCTTTTTCATGTGTAATACTTTTCTCTCTAAGAACTGGTTCTGACAGAATTCTTGATTACTCAGGTCTTTACCAAAAAGATCCTCTTATTACATTAGGCTTAAGCCTTTGTCTTCTTTCTCTTGGAGGATTACCTCCAATGTTGGGATTTTTTGGAAAGATATATTTATTCTTTGCTGGTTGGGCTAATCATCAATATCTATTAGTAATTATTGGACTAGTAACCTCAGTTATTTCTATTTATTACTACATTTCAGTGATCAAAATGATGGTAGTTAAAGAACCACAGGAAGCTTCTGAAATAGTGAAATCATATCCGGAAATTAATTGGGGAATTGTAGGATTGCCTCCATTGAGAATTGCACTTTATACTTGCGTGGCAGTAACAGCTCTTGGAGGAATTCTTTCTAACCCTCTTTTTAAATTAGCTAACACAGCAGTTTCAGAAACACCTTTTTTGCAAGACATTATTGCCATAACAAATAATATTCCTTAGAAGAATTTTCAATAAATGTCTAAAAAAGTAGCAAGTTTAGAGAGAATATCTAAAACATACGGAAAAAATGATCTAACTGTTAAAGCCTTAGATAGTATAAACTTAGAAATTTATAAAGGTGACTATTTAGCGGTAATGGGAGCAAGTGGCTCAGGTAAAAGTACAGCAATGAATATAATTGGATGTCTAGATAGACCATCTGAAGGTGTTTATAAATTAAATGGCATCCCTGTTGAAAAATTATCTGATGATGAGCTAGCGGAGATACGAAACCAAAAATTAGGCTTCGTTTTTCAACAATTTCATCTTCTTTCAGACGCAACAGCACTTGAGAACGTAATTTTACCAATGATTTATGCTGGTATTGAACCTGAGCAAAGATTAGAACGAGGCAAGAATGCCTTAAAGAAAGTCGGCCTTTCTGAGAGAATGAATAATCGCCCTAACCAATTATCTGGAGGTCAACAACAACGAGTTGCTATTGCTAGGGCTATTATAAATAACCCTGCAATATTATTAGCAGACGAACCCACAGGAGCACTAGATTCAAAAACAACTGAAGATGTACTGGATCTTTTTGACAAACTGCATGAATCCGGAATAACTATAGTTTTAGTTACTCACGAAGATGAAGTTGCAAATCGAGCAAAAAAAATAGCCAAATTTAAGGATGGAAGAATAGTTGAATTAAAAGTTAATTAAATTCAGAACCTTCTAATTACCTTCAGTTGAGTTTCATTTTCAATTCTTAAATTCCCATTCGAATCAATATCTTTAATTTTCCATGTATGAGGGCAAAAACCACTAGGTAAAAATTTTTTAGTGAGGAACTTATTTGCCGATTTAATCACATATTCTTTTTTGTTATTACATTTAACTGAATCATGAAAAGCTTTAAGAACTTTGGCTGTCCAGTAATGTTGATTAATATTCTTAGTTTGAAGTACTTTTGATAATGAAATACCTTCTGATGGGGTGTAATTTAAAACATTCATGCCAAGACCTATTCTTACATAAATAATTTCCTTGCCTCTGGTTATCACCCTCGGTAAAAATCCAATCAACTTTTTTGAACCAAAGAAAATATCATTTGGCCATTTCAAACAAACATTTATATTTTCTTGTCTAAGCATTTCACATATCTTAATTCCTAAAGACAAATTAAATATTTGACTTGTAAATTCTTTTGAAAATATTGGATAAGCTGCACTTAACCAAATCCCTCCTTTTGGAGAAACCCAAGTTTTTAAGTTTTGACCAAAACCGGAGAACTGTTCTCTTGCTATTATCGCTACTGGCTGATTTCTCTTTATTTCAGAATATCCAAGCCAGTTTGTAAGCTCATTTTCAGTACTTTTGCATTTTATTTTGTACTGAAGTCTCCAACTTGGATATTGACCCTGAATTTTTTTTAAATAAAAAACTGTCTTAGCTGCAGATCCAATAACTTTCACAAATTCTTTATTAAAACAACGAGCATCTTTTTGAAGATTAGATTAACTTTAGTCTTAATAAGTAAATTTTACAAATTGGACAAAAAGTATTTGCCAATAGTGAATAGAAGGAATCCACATCCATTAAAAAATTGTCTTGATAATTTCAAAAAATCCTGTGGGGACTTAGATAAACTTTCTAAAATCAACGAAAACTGGGAGGACTTAATCGGTTTAGAACTATTTCAGGAATGCAAACCATTAAATATTGAAAAAAAAATACTTACTATTGCAGTAAATAATCCCCAATGGCGCCAAGCTTTAATCTACAACAAGCATAAATTAAAAGAGAGAATAGAAAAAATTGGAATAACTTTGAATGAAATAAAAATAATACAAAATTATGAAATTAAAAATAAAAATTTTAAAGCTACAAATGCAAAGATAATTTGGGACAAGCATCCCAGCAGAATCCATCAAAACAATATGGGGATTTGTAATTTCTGTAATTCCCCAACGCCTGAGGGCGAAATCAAAAGATGGGGAAAGTGTGCTTTTTGTTGGAGAAAAATAAATAACTAAATTCTTTATTTAGCTAAAATGAGTATTCCCATTTGCCCAAAAAAAATAGTTCTATATTCAGCTTTTTGAAATCCAACTTCCTTAGCTATTTTTATAAGCTCATTTTTCTTCGGAAAATATTTAATACTTTTTTCAATATACGCGTACTCCTTACTAAAATTAAAAAGACGCGAAACTGTAACAACAATAAGTCTCAAATATAATTTCTGAAAAATATTAGATAAAGAATTTTTTGTTGAGTGATTAAAATCCAGAAATCCTGCCCTTCCTTTACTCTTCAAAAGATAAAAAACTTTTTTTATTCCTTCTTCAACATTATTTAAGTTTCTTAGTCCATAGGACATGCAAATCCCATCAAAATTTTTTGAATAATCATTAATTTCTAAAACATCTTTAATTTCCCACTTAATAAATTTATTTTTTTTCATATCTGATTTTTTCTTTGCAATATTTAGGATATCCTTGGCACTGTCAATCCCAGTAATTGAACCTCTTGGAATAACTCTCTCAGAAATTAAAAATGCTAAATCTCCAGTGCCACAGCATAAATCAGCCCAATCTTCACCATTTAAAGGTTCCAATAAATTAACTAATTTCCTTTTCCATAATCTGTGCAGTCCAAAACTTAACAGATTATTTAAAAAGTCATATTTATAAGAAATTTTATTAAATATATTTTTGACTTCTATAGTTTTTATGAATTTCATTTTTAAATTTTAAAGTACTTTCTTTTTGGAATAAACCCAAATTATAATTCATATGGTCTAATTGGAAGATTTTTTTTGAGGAGGAAAGTTTTTATTTCTTGTAAAGTAAGTTTCTTATCATGAAGTAATGATGCTAAAAGTGCTGCTGATGCCCTGCCTTCTTTGAAAACGTCATAAATATCTTCTAGAGAGCCTGCTCCTCCTGAAGCAATTACTGGGATATTAACAATATTGGTAACGGATTCTGTTAAATGTAAATCATATCCATTCTGAGTCCCATCACCATCCATTGAAGTTAGCAATATTTCCCCGGCTCCTAATTCCTCAACTTTCTTTGCCCAACTTAATACATCTATTCCAGTATTTTCTCGCCCTCCTTTTACATATACCTCCCATTCATCAACCT
Organism: uncultured Prochlorococcus sp.; assembly: GCA_902626435.1. GTDB lineage: Bacteria > Cyanobacteriota > Cyanobacteriia > PCC-6307 > Cyanobiaceae > Prochlorococcus_A. Next base: position 9,653 of record CACOFO010000009.1, on the reverse strand, counting down.
TATTAACTTTTTTTCTAGCATCGATTGCTATAACGATGCATTGAGTACCAAATTCACTAGCACTTTTAGAAATTAATTCAGGATTTCTAACGGCTGAGGAATTCAAACTCACTTTATCTGCTCCCGCTCTCAAAAGATCATTAATAGAAGAAACAGAATCTATACCTCCCCCTACTGTAAAAGGTATTTTGACTGATTTTGCTGTCCTAGAAACAAGATCAACTAATGTATTCCTATTTTCCACACTTGCTCTAATATCTAAAAATACTAATTCATCTGCGCCTTCATCAGAATACCTACAAGCCAATTCAACAGGATCACCTGAGTCTCTCAAGTTAACAAAATTTACACCTTTAACCACTCTGCCGTTGGCTACATCTAAACAAGGAATTAAACGAAGAGCTACCATTTTAGTAAAAATTGTCCAAATGCTGTTAATCTTGCATAATAGCTTCCATTTTACCTCTTATGGCTGAAACAAGATTATTACCCAAAATCGGTAGTAAAATTAAAATTAACATTAATAAAGTAAAAGATAGACTACCAGCGAAATTAATTGATCAAATATCCTCTAATCCTAAAGCTGTAATAACAGGCTATAAAATGACAGATGGCAGGAGTATTGGAATAACCGCAAAATTCCAGAATGGTGAGCAAAACTGGTTTTTCCCAGAAGAAATTGAGAAAGGTTAAATAGTAAAGTGAATGATCCAAAACAACTTTTAGGAATTAAGGGTGCCTCTGAAACTTCAAGTATATGGAAACTTCGTATACAGTTAATGAAGCCAATTACATGGATCCCTTTGATATGGGGTGTTATTTGTGGAGCTGCTGCAAGTGGAAATTTTGAATGGACATTTAGTAATGTTTTAGCTTCACTAGCATGCATGTTAATGAGTGGGCCACTTCTGGCAGGTTATACACAAACCATAAATGATTTTTTTGATAGAGAAATTGACGCAATTAACGAACCGAATAGACCAATTCCTTCTGGAAAAATTTCAATTAAAGATGTAAAAATTCAAATCTGGGTATTACTTATTGCAGGCCTAATAGTTGCTTTTCTATTAGATATATACGCTAAGCACAATTTTCCTTCTGTCTTACTTTTAGCATTAGGAGGATCTTTTGTTAGTTATATATATTCTGCTCCACCTCTTAAATTAAAACAAAATGGCTGGCTTGGTAATTATGCATTAGGAGCATCATATATAGCCTTACCTTGGTGGGCAGGACAAGCCTTGTTTGGAAAATTAACTATAGTAACAGCTTTACTTACACTTGCTTATAGCCTTTCTGGACTTGGTATTGCCGTCATTAATGATTTCAAAAGCGTTGAAGGAGATTCAAAGCTAGGCTTGAATTCTTTACCAGTAGTATTTGGGATTAAAAATGCAAGTAGAATAAGTGCAGGGCTAATTGACATTTTTCAATTAGCAATGGTTGTAGTATTAGTTATTATTGGTCAAAATTTAGCCTCTGTAATTTTGGTTTTATTGGTAATTCCGCAAATTACATTTCAAGATATGTGGTTACTAAGAGATCCTCTAAAGTTTGATGTCAAATATCAAGCAAGTGCCCAACCGTTTCTTATAACTGGAATGTTAGTTACTGCTCTAGCGATAGGTCATAGTTTTTTAGTTGCTTAAGGTGCAAAAGATTAAATCCAAATCTTTTGTTTTAATAATTCCAATATTAATTTTTTCAGGAATATTTTTTTATATTTATAGTCTAATAATTACTACATTTAAATTTGATGTATCTAAAAATAAAAGTTCTCGCACAACCAATTATTCTTATGTAATATCATCTTCTGATAAAAAAATATTAAGCAAATTAAGCAGGAAATTTGAAATAAATAATTGTAAAAATAAAATTCCACCTTTTTTAAAACATGCTTTTATATCTTCTGAGGATAAAATCTTTTACAAACACAATGGAATAGATTTAAAAAGTATTGCTCGTGCCATTTTTCAAAATATTAGAAGTGGTTATGTTAAAGAGGGAGGAAGTACGATTACTCAACAACTTGCAAGAATACTTTATCTAAATAATGATTTAAGTATTCAAAGAAAAATCAAAGAAATATTTATATCACTAATACTTGAATTTAGATATGATAAAAATCAAATTTTAAAAATATATTTAAATAATATTTATTTAGGATCAGGAGCATACGGGGTTAACGAAGCTTCTCAAGTTTATTTTGGGAAACTAATCGAAGAGTTGACCTTATCAGAGATCGCATTAATTGCGGGATTAGCTCCAGCTCCTTCTTTTTATTCACCCTATCAAAATGTAGAACTAGCTATTAAAAATAGAAATAAAGTTCTTGAATCAATGTATCTTGATGGATATATTTCTCTAGCTAATAAAAATAAGGCTATTGAAGAGAGAATAAACTTAAATTATCAAACAGCTGATAATTTTTTAGATGATAAATTACTAATAAACTTTATTCTTGAGGAAACAGATAAAAGAATTGAAAATATTGAGGATTATAAGTTTTTAAGAATTAAAACTTCTATCAACAAAGATTGGCAAGAAAAAGCCCAAAACATATCTAGATATGCTGGGCCTAAAGAACTTGAATTTGCTCTGTTATCAATCGAATCAAAAACTGGTTTAATAAGGACAATGATAACCAGCAAAAATCCATCAATTAACGAATATAATAGAGTAACATCAAATATAAGACCTCTAGGTTCTACTTTTAAAGTAATTCCTTATGCTGCAGCATTAATAGAAGGGATAAAACTAAGCGATAAATTTGAAGACTTACCAACATGCTGGGAAAGTTATTGCCCAAAAAATTTTTCAGAAGACTATAAAGGTTCAGTCTCTTTGATTGAATCATTTAAAAGTTCATCAAATATCGTTCCAATATCAATAACAAAAAAAATCGGCTTAAAAAATATTATTAATCTAGCGAATTCATTTGGTCTGGGTTATGAACAAAAGTTCAAGGAATTTCTATCATTAGCTATTGGTTCCTATGGAGATAATCTATTAAACATTACAAATGTATATTCTGCGATTAATAATAATGGGAAGATTCAAAGCCCTAGCATTTTAGAAAAAATAGAATCATTTAATAATCAAACTATTTGGGAAAACAAATCTATTCCCAAGAAAATATTAGATTTAAAAGTTAATAAAAAAATAAATAAACTTCTTGAAAAATCAGTAAAAGAAGGTACTTCGAAAGCAGCCTCTATAAAAGGAAAGAAAATTTATGGAAAAACAGGAACATCTGATGGGAATAGAGATCTTTGGTTTATTGGTTCACTTGATAACCTTACAACAGGTATTTGGATAGGTTACGACGATAATAAAGAATCTAAATTATCTAGTGGAAATGCAGCTTATTTATGGAAGAAATTTATAGCTGAAATTTTTAAAATCCCAATTAAAAAATAAAATTTTATTTTTAAGTTTTATAAGAAATTATTGCAGAATAAAATCCATCACCAGGGAAGTCTAAGCTAGGTAAAATTTGTTTTTGGCTAACTAACCTTAAATCTTTGTTTTTTTCAATAAATCTTTCAATTAAGAAATTATTTTCATCAGGGCAGATAGTACAAGTTGAATAAACTAAAGTTCCATCTTTTTTCAAAAGAGGAACAATACTTTGTAATAGTTTTTCCTGCAATAAAGTTAAGGATTTTATTTTTTCTTTACTTAAAGACCATCTCGAATCAGGATTCCTTGAAAGAGTTCCAATCCCAGAACAGGGGGCATCTAACAAAATCTTATCAAAATAAGATATAAAATTTGGATTTAATTCAATCAATCTTGTTGCATCAGCCTTGAGGATATTGATAGATTTTAAATTTAACCTTTCTAAATTTGATTGAAGTATTTTCAATCTTTTTTCTGATCTATCTACAGCTAGTATTTCAGCACTATCATTTACTAATTCTGCCAAGTGCGTAGATTTACTACCTGGCGCTGCACAAGCATCTAAAATCTTTTCACCTTGTTTTGGATCTAAAAGAGGTGCTACCCACTGAGAAGATCTATCTTGAATTGTCCAAAGTCCATCACTATATCCTGGTAATTTTTTAATAGATCTTGGATTAGATTTTAATGTAATTCCATTATTAAAATCCTTAATAATTTCAGCATCAATTTTGTTTTCATGAAGTACTTTCATAAACTCATCTAAATCAGTTTTTAGTTGGTTAATTCTCAAATCAATTGAAGGTTTTTTATTAAATGCCTTAGCGATATTTTCAGCATCATTATTTCCTACCCATTTATAAAGATCATTTACAAGCCATAATGGCAATGACTCAAGATAAGAAATTTTTTCTTTTTTATCAGAAGATATTTTTGGAAATATTTCATGATTTATTTTTTTTGATGCATTTCTCAATATCGCATTTACAGTTCCTGTTAAACCCTTTAAATGTGTTTTTTTAGCTACTTCTACAGTAGTAGAAATAGCTGCACGAAATGGAATTTTATCCATTTTCAATAGTTGATATAAACCTACATGTAAAAGCCATCTTAATTTTGGAGGCTGCTTTTTATGAGTAATTTTTGATGTATGATCCACCCAAAGATCAAGAAATTTTCTATACCTTATACATCCAAAAGATAATTCAGTAATAAAAGCAATATCAAGAGGATCAAATTGATAATTTTTCAAAACCTTTTCAAGGGCATGATCAGAAAAATCACCTGAACTAACTTTTAATAAAATTTCCCAAGCTGCTTTTCTTTGTAAATATCCAAGGCTCAAGATAAAATTTATAATGTAAGATAACTTTAATATACAAAAAATTCAAAAATTTAAACTACTTTTTCAATTGAAGAATTGAACCAAATAAAACCTAGGACAGAAATGAGTGTAAGATTAAATCCTAAAAAAAGAAAGATGTTTAAAGAATGAACTCTTTCCCTAAATAATAAATTTTTCTTTTCTTGATACTTCATTAATAAAATAAAAAGATAATCAGGAATTTAAACGGCAACCTATATTTATAGATCCTGAATCAAGCATTCTTCCTAACTTAATGGCTATAGATTCCTCTAATCTTGAAAACTTAGATTGATGGGTAGTTATCCAATCTAATTCAGAAAAAGTGATAATTCCTGTTGAATTACTTTTCAAAAAAAGTGTTCCAATTTCCATAAAATAAATATTATTTTTTCAAACTTAACATCGGTCTGTAATATTTCGTAATAATATAATATTCTCTTAATTTTTCAAAATTTACTGTAAATTATTAGTCTTAAATCATTGAATATTTTTTAAAAATTTATCTGCCGTTTTTAAGTGATTATTTAATCTTTCCTCTGGCATTTTATCGAGATTTCGCGTTAACATTGCTAGTCGATATTGCTTCCTAAAAAAGATTTCATTATCTTTAATAAATTTCCAAAATAAGCCATCCCATATTGTACACCAAGGTCCACTTTTAAAATTTGACATTTTTTTTACATAATTAGAGCTTGAAATATATGGTTTAGTTGAGAAAATACCTCCATCACTAAACTGACTCATTCCATAAACATTAGGTACCATCACCCAATCATAAGAATCAATAAACATTTCCATAAACCATTTATAAACTTGGTTGGGGTGAATTCTACATAGAAGCATAAAATTGCCAACAATCATAAGCCTCTCAATATGATGACAATAACCAAATTTAATAATATTTTTTATAACAATGTCTACTGGTTCAATTCCTGTATTTCCTTGATAAAAAGATTTCGGAATTGGCTTATTTTCAAAATTCCAAAAATTACTATTTCGCATCTCTGTTCCATACTTCTTATAGACAAGGCAAATAAATTCTCTCCATCCAATAATTTGACGAATAAAACCCTCTAAAGAGTTAATTGGAACATTATTATTTTTGGCATAAAGTAATGCTTTATTTACTACTTCATTTGGCGTTAGTAAACCACTATTTAAGAGAGGAGAAAGTAAACTATGCCATAAAAAAGAATTTTCATTAGAAATAGCATCTTCATAATCTCCAAAAAAGAAAAATCTATTTTTAAAAAAATCATTTAACCATTTATCTGCCTCATCAAAATTAGTTGGATATATAAAGTTATTACTTTCTCCAATAAACTCTATATCAAAATTAGCCAATGACTTCTCGGCATAAATTACAAATTTATTTTTTGGTAATATGGGTGTATCAGGTATGCTTATTTTCTTTGGTAATTTTTTCCTATTCATTTCATCGAAACTCCACTTACCCCCTTCAGGTGTTTCATCCGAATTAATTAATATCTTTTGGCTTTTTCTTTGTTTCTCATAAAATCTACCCATAAGAGGTTTTTTTGTATTTGATGCAAATAACTCTTTTAAATCATCACTGCTCATAAACATAGGAGAGGGAAGAACATCTAAAGCTAAATTATTACTTTCAACAAAATTTTTGATCCTCTTCATTATTAAAAAATCATGAGGATCTATAAGATTTATTTTCTGATATTTATCTTTAATAAATTCTGATAAGTATTCAACTGTCGAAATATTATTCTTGTTTTCGATATATAAAACTTTAAAGCCAGATTTTTCTAAATATTTTTTATAAGCGAGCATAGATGCTCTATGAAAAACTAACTTATTTTTATGGTTAATTAATTTATGAAATTTATCATTCCCAAAAAATAGTGAGTCTTCCAAAATTAAAATTTCACAATTTATTTTTAAGATTGGGCTTTCTCTAAAAAGTTGATTGGGAAAAATAATTGATACTTGTTTCATCTTTGCGACTTTCTATTACTACATTTTTTTGAACAGTAGATAACATCATCCCAACAGTTTTTCCATTTCTTACGCCACTCGAATGGCCGATTGCAAACAGGACAAGTTTTAGTAGAAAGATTCTTCAAAATTTATAATTTTCTCCTATGAGTAGATTTAAATCTAGTTGAATCTTTAAGCGCCATATGTTTAGTATTTCTTCCCGAAACTCTTTTTCGCCAAACTTTGAAGGATTTAGATTTTAGATTTTGACGCATAATTTTTATCGCATCTTCCTCTTTTAAACCAAATTGATACTCAATAGCTTCAAACGGTGTTCTATCTTCCCAACACATTTCTATTATTCTGTCTATGTCAATATTTTCCATATTTATTGATCACACTTAGAGGTACAAAGTTTTTCAATGTTAGATCGACCTGTAATTTTAAGTCTATATTTTGCCCAATATCTGTAAACCCGCCTCAATAATGGAGATAAGAAATTAATTTTCAAAGGATAATAAACCCAACCTAATCCAATTAATTCATAAGAATATGCAAGCACATCTAATCCTCTAATAATTTCACCGTTTTCCATAATCCCATGCAGGTTTGACATGGCTTCTGAATATGAGATTCCCTTAAAAAGATTTTGATCATAATTTTTACTGTTAATATCTACAAATGAAATTTGATTTGAGATATCCCTTTTTTTTAGAAAATTTGTTTCTCTCAAGCAAAGTGGACAACCACCGTCGAACAAAAAAGTTAATTTATTTTTCATATTTTAATACAAATATAGAATTTAAATAACTTTTTTGTGGGAGTAAAAAAATAAATTTTTTTAATACGAATAAGCTTTTTACAGAACAAGCTTTATAAAGCCTTAATAATTACCAGTTCTAATTTAATTAAATTGTATTATCTTAGGAATTAATAAGCCATTGATTAAGGGATACATCAATGGTTTAAAACTATTTTTAACTATTCATCTAAAAGATGAACCCCTTCACCCACGTCAGGGGTGAATTTACAATATTTTTCGAAAACGAGACCAACTCCTCTCATTTTTTCTCCTAATTCATCTTTAAATTTATTCCATTCTTCAGAATCTCGCTCAGGCAAATTCCATCCTTGTTTTTCTACCATGCTAGTTATAACTGTATAGTCCCATTCTATGTATGCCATGGAGATAATTCATACTACTTAAATATTATAAACCAAGAGATTTAATAGGTAATTTATATTTTTTGAATATAATTTAAAAAGTGTGAAAAATTGTAAATGACAATTTTGCCAAGAAGATTTGAGCGAATCAAAAATGTTCTAGGTTGCAGAATGAAAAACTTGACTGTTTTAGTTGAGGATGTCAATAAACCACATAATCTATCTGCAATATTAAGGACTTGTGATGCAGCAGGAGTTTTTGAAGCAAATTTCATTAGCAAAAGGGATACAATTAAGACCTTTAATAGTACTGCTCAAGGAAGTCAAAAATGGGTCAAACTAAATAATCATGAAAGTATTATCAAGGCAATATCTGATTTAAAGAATAAGGGTTTTAAATTATATGGAACGACTCTTAATAGTGAATCTGTAGATTATAGAAATTTTGATTATTCTCAAAATACATGTTTTGTTTTAGGAGCAGAAAAATGGGGATTAAGTAATGAACTTATTTCGATGGTTGATCAATCAATTTTCATACCTATGAGAGGTATGGTTCAATCCCTGAATGTTTCAGTTGCTGCTTCCATATTATTATTTGAAGCTATTCGCCAGAGAAAAAATAAATGTATATTGCCCTCTAACGGAGAAGGTTTAAATATAGATGAATATCAAAAAACACTTTTTGAATGGTGTTATCCAGAATTAGCTGAGATATATAAAAAATCAGCTAAAGAATATCCAAAGTTGAATGATCAAGGCGAATTTGATCCTATTAAAGAAAACTAAATTTATTAAGACTTCTGACTATCAAAAATTTCTTCTAGATCCTCACCTATAAAAGAAAGACCTAAAACTAAAAAAAACATTGCCAAACCTGGAAACAAAGCTGTCCACCATATACCTGTAGGCAAAGCGGCAAGAGCAAGATTTAAATCACTTCCCCACTCTGGGACATCTGCGGGAACACCAAGACCTAAAAATCCTAAACTTCCTAATACCAAAACAGCATCCGCAGCATTTAGAGTAAGCAGAATAGGCAAAGGTGTTATTACATTTGGGAGAATATATTTAAAAATAATTGTCTTGACATCAGCTCCTGAAACTTGAGCTGCCTCAACGTAAGTTTCGGATTTAACTAATATTGTCTGATTTCTAATTAATCTAAAATATTGAGGCGAGTAAACAATACACAATGCCAAAGCGGCGTTAAGAATACCCTTACCCAAGACAAAAGCAACAACAACTGAAAGCAAAATTACAGGTATTGAAAAAATAGTATCCATGATTAGCGATAAACATTTATCAAAAAAGCCACCAAAATATCCACTTAATAGTCCTAATGGCAAACCCAAACTTAATGAAAAAAGAATAGCTAAAAAAACAACTTCTATAGCTAAAGATGATCCTTGCAAAGTTCTTAAGCAAACATCTCTTCCTAATCTATCCGTGCCACAGAAATGATTAAGCGAAGGAGGGGCAAAGATATCATTGCTTAATATTGAAAATGAATAACCAAAAAAATTATTGGCCTCTAAAAATTTCATTATTAAAACAACAAGAAGATAAAAAAGTACAATTAAAAATCCAGCTTTTCTGATATTTGCGCCGACACGATTGAATGATTTAATATCCAATTTTTTTTTATAGATATGATTGAAATATACCCAATTCTTTTAAAAAAAAATAGTTATTAATTTTAAATTTTAAAAAATTACTGGTTTAATTTTAGGACTGCCATAAAAGCTTCTTGAGGGACTTCAACTTTACC
>CACOFO010000008.1 GCA_902626435.1 uncultured Prochlorococcus sp. | reverse complement strand
ATGGTTTAAATGGTTAACGAGAGAACTTAATTCTTATGAAGCGTTTCATTATTTCGACTCAGGCAAGAATCCACTAGATGTTGCAGAGGATTTTATTTCTAGAAATAGTATTGCTATTTCAGAAGTTTTCGAGAATTTTGATGAAGAAGATAAAGATACACTCGATCAGTTCCTTAAATTAACTGAATGCGAGATGCATGTGTTTAGAATTCTTGAAAAACAAATAGAGTCAAGAAAGAAGATAAGATTTGTAGATTTTAAAAAAAGAAAAAAATAAAGAGTTAATTTCTATATAAGTTTATTTTTCCCTTTACCGGTCATACCAAAGCCTAACCAGATGAACCACAAAATCCATCCGAAGATAGGTATTAAATTAATAAAGATCCATTTCCAATCTTTTCCAAAATCTCTGATTCTTCTTATGTCAATAGCTATTTGAGGAATGATACAAACTATTCCATAAGCATTGAAACCAAATGTTTTTAAAAAGATTGGGACAGTGAGGAAAGAAATTATAAGATTCGCTAATTGAACCAACCACCAGTCAGATCGAGATGTGAATCCTTTGAATTCTGTAGCTTTAATCCAAAACTCTTTATATGCATTTAAAAAGTCATTAAGCATAGATTAAAAATTTAAAGAGGCTAATATTATCAATCTAATTTTGAATTTATCAAAATGTTATGCATTTACTAAATAGGATCAAATAAATTCATATCATTTGAATCTTGTCTTGGGATCTCATCTTGATTTGGTAATGAACAGAATCCGTCTTTGCAAATCATTTTTTCTTTCGCAATATTTGAAGTTTCTGTGAATATATCTTTATTATTGTTATTTGAAGATTCTTTTAGCATTTATATAAAAAATTAAGTCCAATATTAAATTATTAACTCAATTTATTTTGATAAGCAACAAAATTAATATTAATTATTTATTTTTTTTGATTTGGTAAGTCTCTCCAAAATAGCGACATTATATAAATGAATAAAGATATAGAACAAATATAAAGTAAAGAATTTAGATGCATGTTCATTTATTAAAGTAATTACAATTACTAAAAGAAGGCCTTTCATAAAAAAGGATATCAATGGGTTTGTAATTGTTTAATTTAGCAATCGTACAAATTCTAGTATTTATTCAAGTTTTTTATGATTTTCCAAACTTGCATAAGGAAAAGATTTATTTATTCGGGATATTTTTCTTTAATCAGTAAAAGTTTTAAATCTAATGAAAAGATTTTGAATTTTAAATGTTTTTTGTGAATTCATGTCCTATCGTTTTTTATTTCTGATAAAGCTTTTCTGCCTTCTTTAAGGGTTTTTAAAACTAGCCAAGAGAGAGAAGAAATAACAAGAATTGTAAGTGTAACTAAGGAAATAAAAGTTGTATCGATATTATTAGGCAATTTACTTATTTTCTTTCAATATTTGTAATTTAAATTCAATATTGTTTCAACTGTTAGATCTCGAGTAAGCAGGTATAAGCATCCCCCCATCTTGATCGTCATTATTATCATCATCAAATCCACCTCCGAGAAGTAATTCAATGATTACAAGTATAGCCATTGGGTAAAGGCACCAAATTATTGCCGTGAAAGGAGTTATTGAGGAAGAAACTGAGGAAAATTCTGACATAACCCGATAATAATCTAAAGAAGCAATAATTGTGGATACTTCAAGTAGCATTATTCAATATTTCTATAAATATTCTTTATAAACTTTTACTTTTATACGAATAAATCTTAGGTTTTCAATGATATTTTTATATTTTAATATGAATTAGAATAATAATTTTCTAGAACCTAATGAGAAACTAATAATGACATAATGAATCTCTCAATTGTAATTTTTTATACTTAACAATAATTGTACAATTTTGATTCAAAAACTATTATTTATCTTGATTTTATAAATTCTATGTTTTCTTTCACTTTTGATCCTTTGGCTGCGATATTTGGCATATCAGGAATTGTAGGCTTCTTCTTCTTCGTTTCAGCTGCTAAGGGGAATTCCAGTATAAATACAAAACCAAAAAAGGAATTAGATTAAAATTTTTACAGTCGGGAAATAAATTGAGATTTTAAATCTATTATTTTTAAAAGGCTTGATAACTATTACTTATTCAATTGTCTAGCGATAAACTCAAGAAAATCTTTTAGGTCATCTTCAGGGCATTTTGTTTGTTTTTGTAAATCAAAGCAAATTTGCTTAATATTTTCGTAAGCCTTTTTAACTATTTCGTTTTTTTCGATAACCTCAAAATATTCTTGATCAGTAAAAGGCATAATATTAGTTTCCCTTTTGAAAATTATGTATTAACTATATTTTATCTGCATTGACTTAACAATAAAGAAAGCAAAATCTTTTGTCTTAAATTCAACTGCCCAATCGATAATGTTTTTTAATACTTTTGGTTACTTCCCATTCGCAATAAAATCCAGCAGGAAACTCAACTAGATCTCCAGCTTTTATAACTAAAATGTCACTGTTTGGTGTACTTATTTTCGCTTGGCCTTCAATAATAAAGCAAATTTCCTTCTCGTCGTAATTCCATTGAAATTTGCTTGGCTCACATTCCCAAATAGGCCAACTTTTTATTCCATACTGAATTATGACGCTTGCACTACAAGGGGAAGTGATTAGAACTTTCACGTAATAGTTCGAATATATTTTTTTATATTACAAATAAAAGAAATTTTTATTTTCGATAATGTGTATTTGTTTACTGTCTTTTATTATTTTTGTTTTATCATATAAAAAATTTTTTAATTTATGGATGAGCTTTCTGTATTGTCAATTTCTTTATCTATAGCTTCTCTAGGGATATTTTTTTTATTCTTTGCGTCAAATGATGATGATGATCAAGATGGAGGTAAGTTGATTAAATCATTAGAAAGAATTAATTAATTTCAAGTAAATAAAACATTTAATAGAGATTTATAACCTAAAACGCCTGCATAAATGCAGCTAAGAAAAATAATATAAACCTCAATAGTCCCAAGTTTTTTTTTCTTTAAAATTTTCATTATTCTGAGTGTTTATAGAATAATTTTATTTAATCTGATTTCTATTAACATGAGTATTTATTACATTAACTAAGAGATTAAAGAATTATTAATGTCAAGCCAAAAAATAAAAAACAAGTAAAAAATATTATTTGTTTGCTAATTTCTCTTTCTTCATTCTTAGCAAAAAATAAGGAAATTACTGGGGATGTGCTTAATAAGGCCCAACCTACTCCTATTGGAAGAGTTTTAAATACAATTTGTTGTAGCAATATTCCTATATTTGTTCCAAGAATTATTGAGATCAGAAATCTTTTTCGTTGTTTTTTTTCTATGCTTTTTAAGAAAAAATTAATCTTAAATCCTTTTAGACTAATCAAAAAAATTATGGCACCTAATAATCTTATCTCAGTTGTAAGGAAAGGAGATAAATTGCTTTGAAGGAAAACCATCCTTGAAAAAAGACCTCCAAGAACAGCACATAAAACTGATAAAAAAGGAAAAGCAAAAATTTTAAAATTATTTTTTTCTGAGAAAGGGAAGTTTTTCTCTTTAAAATCGTTGCCTTGTTTGAGAATTATGAATAGCGAAATCGATACTATGATTATTCCAAACCATGATTTAGTTGTTAAATTTTCATTAATAAAAATTTCGCCTGAAAAAGCAGCCATTAAAGGAGAAAGAGTCTCTATAGATAATGTTTTTCTTGTACCAATTGTTTGTAATGACTTTAGGTAGAAAGTATCTCCTAAACCTATACCGATTATTCCACTAATTAGTAAAATAAATATGTTTTTTAATTCAGTTGTAGAACTTACATTAATAAAAGCTGGTATAAAAATTAAAAAAGCTATTATATTTTTTATTAAATTAATATCTATTGATTTATATTTTTGAGTTTGGGAGCGCCAAATGAAGCATGAATAAGTCCAAGATGTAGCAGCTCCAAAAGCAGAAAGGATTCCAATCAAAACGAAAAATAAATTTTATTTTATAAATTGCGTAAATGCTAAAAAGAATACATAAATAAGAATCAAAATCCCCGGTAAGTACTGAATTAATGATCTTAAAGTGTTTTTTTTCATATTTACTTAGAAATAATTAATTTTAAATAGTTTTTTTATTAGTAGGATACAAACTCTCTAACTTTTTTCTTCTTTTAACTTTCGCATTAATTCTCTCTTCTTTTTCTTTTTTCTTGATCTCATCATTTATCTTATTTTGTCTATATCCAAACCAAAGTAGAACCCAAATAACAGAAGTTATTAAAAGAAGAGCAGTATATTGACCAGTCATAGGAAAACTGGCCTCAGAATATTTAACGTAAGAAAATATTAGACTCATTTAATTAAGTTAAAGCATAAAAATAACGACTGCGTTGATTTTTTTAGAAATTTAAAAATTAGTGAATTGAAGCTATTTATTATGTAGTTTTTAAGTTTTTTATTTATTTTTTATGGTTTTTGGAGTAATTTTTCATTGCAACTCCTTGCTATTATCAGATTGAAGCATATTAAATAATAAGTTTTTGGAAACTTTTGATTTAGCAGTTGTTGGAGGAGGTGCAGCCGGTTTTATGACAGCAATAACTGCTGCTGAAAATGGAGTAAAAAGAATAATAATTCTTGAAGGCACTTCAAAACTTATGGAGAAAATAAGGATTAGTGGAGGGGGAAGATGTAACGTCACTAATGCGACATGGATACCGGATGAACTTGTTGAGAATTACCCCAGAGGTGGAATTAAACTCTTGGAATCATTTAATCGTTTTGCTGCTGGAGATGTATATGATTGGTTTGAGAAAAAAGGGTTAAAATTAAAAATTGAGGAAGATCTAAGAGTATTCCCAGTGTCTAATTCTTCTTCAGATGTTATTGATTGTTTGAGAAACAGTGCTTTATCAAAAAACGTAGAGATATTGACAAAATTTTTTGTAAAAGAAATTTCAACAACTCCAGATAATATATTCAATATTTTTAGTCTTAAAAAAGTAAAGGTAACTTCAAAAAATATTATTCTTTCAACTGGAGGTAATCCAAGCGGATATAAATTAGCTCAAAATCTTGGACACAATATTGTTAAACCCGTACCATCGCTTTTTACTTTTTCTACAAAAGAGCCAAATTTGGATGAATGTAGTGGGGTATCCATAAAGGGCATAGATATAGAAATTAAATTAAACAATAAGCATTTTAAAAATAGAGGTGATTTACTAATAACTCATTGGGGTTTTAGTGGGCCAGCAGTATTAAAACTTTCATCAATTGCAGCAAGGGAACTTTATAGCCAAAAATATAAATTTAATCTAATCATTAAATGGTCTGCCTTAAGTTATGAGGAGCTAAAAGAAAAAGTTAACTATTTAAGATTAAATAAAGGCAAGGTGAATCTAATTAACAGTAGACCTGTTCCATTATTAACAAAAAGATTATGGATTTTTTTGTTAAATAAAATAGGCATTGATAAAGAGAAAAAGTGGGCTGATTTACTGGCGGATGAAAGAGAGAACATGATAGATATTTTAATGCGGGACAAATATATAATTTCGGGCAAAGGACCATTTGGAGAGGAATTTGTTACTTCAGGAGGAGTAAATGTTAATGAAGTTAATTTTAAAAGTATGGAGAGCAAAATTTGTCCAGGATTATTTTTTTCTGGAGAAGTTTTAGATGTTGATGGGATCACAGGTGGATTTAATTTTCAACATTGTTGGACAAGTGGATGGATTGCTGGGATGGCAGTCTCAAAGTTTAATCATTAAGTAACAAATCAATAAGTTTATCTTTTTTTTATTAAGTATTAGACGGAAAAAGTTTTTTAAAGAAACTTTAATTTTAAAGTTTTAATTATTGGTGAAGATTAATGCCGAATCTTGTATCAAAAAAAGAAGAAGAGCAAAGAAGATTAAAAGCTTTAGCAGAATATAGGATTTTGGGAACCAAGCCAGAATCATGTTATGACGACATTACAAAAATTGCTGCTAAAACCTGTAATGTGCCAATTTCTTTAATGACTTTGGTAGATAAAGATAAACAATGGTTTAAATCCAAAATAGGACTTCAAATATCAGAAACTAGAAGAGATTGGTCTTTTTGTACACATGCAATAAAAGAAAATAATCCATTAATTATTCATGATGCTTTCCAAGATGAAAGATTTATAAATAATCCATTGGTAACTGGAGATCCAAAGATTCGTTTTTATGCAGGTTTCCCCCTTAGAAATAGTGATGGTAATAAGCTTGGAACTCTTTGTGTAATAGACAGAAAGCCAGGAAATCTAACTACACAACAATTTTATATTATGGAATTACTATCTAAGCAAATAGTTTCATTTTTAGAGCTTAGAAAAAAGTCATTAAATTTGCTAGATGCATTGTCTAATTTGCATAAACAGGAGGGAATTTTATCTGTATGTTCATATTGCAGAGAAGTGAAAAATAAGGAGGGCGATTGGATGCATTTAGAAAAATATCTTTCGAAAATTAGTGATATTAGATTTAGTCATGGGGTTTGTGATAATTGCATGGAAAAACATTTCCCAGATGTAATAGAAGTATGGAATAAAAAGGATTTTTTTGAAGATGGCTAAAAAAGGTATTTAGAGTCTTAGATTTAATGCCCTGCTTTTAATTTATTATTCTATTTCTGTACAAATTCTTCATTTGGTAGTTAGGATTGTATAAATTTTGACTAGAAAATGTTATTGGGAACTTTATTTACAGGCGAAATTGCTAAAAGTGCTTTGGTAGCATATATTCATTATTTAGGAATTATTTTGTGTTTCGGTTCTCTTTTGTTTGAAAGATTGACTCTCAAAGTAGGCCTTAATAGAAATGAGACGATCTCAATGATAATTGCAGATGTGGTTTATGGTTTGGCAGGAGTTGCAATATTAGTTACTGGGATTTTACGTGTTAAATACTTTGGTCAAGGTGGTGATTTCTATACAGGTAATCCAGTGTTTTGGATAAAGGTTTGTCTTTACATTCTGGTGGGATTACTTTCTTTATACCCAACAACAACCTATATTTTATGGGCCATTCCATTAAGTAAGAATAAATTACCTGAAATATCTGAGAATCTAGTTAAAAGGTTCAGACTCATCATTACTACTGAATTAGTAGGTTTTGCAACAATACCTTTGTTTGCCACTCTTATGGCTAGAGGTGTAGGTTTAGGTTGAAAAATTTATTTATAGAAAGAAATTGTTTAATAAGTGCTAACAAACTATATAGATGGAGTTTAAGTTATGAGATTTCTAAATCTAAAAAAGAAATTATTTTTATTGGCTTAAATCCCTCATTATCGGATGAAGTTTTCTTAGATAATACAACTAAAAAGATAATCAAAATTTCGAAAAACAATAATTACGGCAAAGTAAAATTAATAAATCTATTTGCTCTTATTTCAAGTAAACCAGAAAAAATTTTTAATCACAAAAACCCTGTGGGTTATCTAAATAATAATCATATTTATAAAAACTTAAAACACTGGTCTGAAAATAAAAATTGTGATTTATGGCTAGGTTGGGGTAACAAAGGGAAATTTCTAAATAGAAATAAAAAAATAGCAAAAAAAATAATGCAATATAATTTAATTAGGAAAAATAATTTTGATAAACCTCTTGGACCCCTGTTTATTAAAAAAACAATCAAAGATAATCCAATACACCCTCTATACTGCTCTGATAATTCAGTCCTCCAATCTTATTTTTAGGTAGTAAGGCTCAAATGCAAACCAGTATTTTTAGCTATTCTATTAAAAATGTGTTAATTTCTATTTGGCAATTTAAATATTATATGAAAATTTCAAAACAATTAAATAAATTAAAAAACTTAAATGTTCAGGCGGAAAAATGTTCTACAAGAGAAGAAGCAAAAAAAATAATTAATAAAGCAAATAAAGCACAAAGTAAAATTAGCAAATAAATAAAAATTATTTATCTTATTCATAATTTAAAATTTTGAAACGTATTTAATTTTCATATATTCACGATATTTATTTCTAAGAATTTATGTCTTTGAAAATAATTAAAATAAGGAAATCTAACGAAAGATTTAGATCAAATAGAGAATGGCTAAATTCTATGCATACATTTTCTTTTGCAGAGCATAGAGATCCAAAATGGGATAATTTTGGGAAAATAAGAGTTATAAACGAAGATATTATTTCTCCTAATGCAGGGTTTAATACACATTCTCATGAAAATATGGAAATAATTACTGTCGTAACAAAAGGAGCAATAACCCATAGAGACTCATTAAACAACCTTGGAAAAATTTACAAAGATGAAGTGCAAGTTATGTCTGCTGGTACTGGAATCTCTCATAGCGAGAAGAATGAAGAAAATGAGACCTGTAATTTATTTCAGATTTGGATATACCCTCAAAAAGAAAATATCAAACCTCGATATGATCAAATTTCATTAAATGAAAAGTTATGGGACAATCTTATTTTTAATTACAAAAATGGTCAAAATAATAAGCTTTTTCTAAATCAAAATATCTCTTTATGGCGTTGTAAATATAAATCTATTAAAGAAAAAAAGTTGCCATTAAAAATTGATAAATATAATTGGATACAAATAATAGAAGGTAATCTTTTATTAAAAAGTAAAGACTCAAATACAAATATATGTCTCGAATCTGGAGATGGCTTGGGATTTGAAGTTAATTATTATGATGATGTCTCTATAGATACTGAAAAAGAGCTGGATTTCCTTTTATTTTCGATGCCTTCCTTATAGTTTATCTGTTACTACTATCCATCAACTCCTTTATTAAATGCATTTAAGGCTTGCAAAGCCATGTTAAGGTGAACTTCCATAGCACCAAGAGCAACTAAAGAATTTGGTGATTTATCTTTTAGTAAATTCTCTTTTCTTTTTGATAACTCGTTAACTACTTTCTTAGTTGAATGTTCCCAATTGTCAATTAACTCTTCAAATTCTTTTTTTTCGGGGCTTTCTATTTCTGCTAATTCATCAGAAAAATGAGAATCTTTTTGTGCCTTAAGCATCAAATAACTTAATTTTTTATGACTTATTGCTTGAGGTAAGTTGTTAAATTCACTCATTGCTAATAATTAATTTATATTCAAAATCTAACTAATTTAGTGAATATTTGCTATGGGGAGACGGTTGTGATGACCGACCTCAAAATTACTAAATGATATTTGAACAAAAAATAGATTTATTAACCTTTAATTTTTCACTTATTAGTTTTTTGAAATAATCTCCACGCTCTTCATAATTTTTAAATTGATCAAAACTAGAACATGAAGGTGAGAATAATAATGTTCCAACCCTATTATTTTGTAAATAATGAAAAACAAAATTTACAAGCTCTTTGAGTTCTGAAAATTCAAAAATATCTTTCTTAAATCCTTCAGTAATAAGAGCCATTTTTAGAGCTTTTGAGCTTTCTCCAAAAAGGAAAACACATTTAACTTTTTTCTTTAAAACTTTTATCCACTCACTATATTCATTTCCTTTTAATCTACCCCCAGCAATGATTATTATTTGATCTTCAATTGAACTTATTCCTGCAATAGATGAATCAAAATTTGTAGCTTTACTATCATTAATTATTTCCAGATCATTATTTTTATAAATTGTTTCCATCCTATGCGGTAATTGTTTGTAATTAGATAAAGAATCTTTAATCTTCTTTCCAGATAATCCAACTTTTCTTGCTGCTGCTATTACCAATAAAAGATTTTGCAGATTATGCATTCCTTTTAAAGAAAAATGTTCAAGTTTGAATAGTCTTTTTCCTCTCTCAACAATGTATGATTGATCATCTATCCAATAATCGCATTGAATAAAATTTGATTTATCGAAACTAGTTGTTATCCAAACCCCTTTTGATAGTGAACTATAGTGATTTCTTAGATTTTTATCGTCATAATTATAAATTCTAAAATCTGATTTTTCTAGCAAGCTTTTTTTTATGTTGAAATAGTTTTCAAGTGTTTTATGTCTCTCAAGATGATCTTCTGTGAAGGTTGTCCAAATTCCAATATTAGGTTTTACTTCTGGAGATATTTCTATTTGATAACTGCTTAATTCAGCTATAATCCAATCAATTTCTTCGTGTTTTTTGGAGTAAGCATATTTACATAAAGGTGTACCAATATTTCCAGCAAAAGGAGCATATAATTCATTCTCGCAGAGTATATGGCTTAGTAAATGAGTAACAGTAGTCTTACCATTTGTGCCAGTAATACCTATCCAATTTGTGTCTTTTAAAATTTCCCATGCAACATTAATTTCTCCAATTACTTTAATTCCCTTTGTTCTTAATTTGATAATAGTTTTATGGTCATAAGGTATTGATGGACTTACAACAACAGATTCAATTTCTTTCACAAAAGGATGAATTTCTTCAAATACAAATTTTTTATTAAGAGAAACTAGTATATTCAGCTCTTCCAATTCTGTTTTTCTCTCTAAGAATTCCATCTCTTCTTTACTTTCCCAAACAATTACTCTCTTATTGATGCTTCTCAAATACTTGGCAGCCCAAAATCCAGATTTACCTAATCCAATTACAAGATTAATATTTTTTCTTTTACTTGAATGATTATTATCTATCATTAAATTTATAATTGCATTTATATTAAATGTGTTTAAGGGTTAATTCAATCATGAGATCTTTCTTCAGTGTTTACAGAATTCTCCAAATAAAAATTAATTAATGGAAGATAATACTGCAAAATATTGGTTCTCTTGGTTTTATGAAAAGTGGGAGAAAAACTCTCCAGGTCAATTAATAGAACAGGGTTTAACTCCATCTCAGATTGCTGAGAGATTTGTTAATGAAAACCATGAGAGCTTTATTCAATTATCAAAAAAAATTGATGAAAAAAACTATGATGCCCTAACAGAATTCATGAAACTCTCAGAGAGTGAATTACATATCTTGAAATATTTTCTAAAGTTAGTAAAAATGAAAAATTTATAAGAAGTTACTAAGTATTTCAAGGCTTTTTTCCCATAAATTTTTTCTTTCTTTTTTATTAATGGCGAAAGGAGATGTAGGGGATAATTTAGGATAACCTCTGAAATTAAATTTAGGACCATAATGATCACCGCCTCTTGCATCTGGTGAAGTAGCCGCAAAAAGTTGAGGCAATGCTCCCATCTCAGCAGATTGAAAAATAGGGCTAAATAATTCCATAGAGAATATTTCTATTGGATTAGGTTTAGGTTTTTGAGCAGTAAAGAGATTTGTTTTTGCAATTCCTGGGTGAGCAGCTAAAGAAAGTATGTTTTTGTGTTTTAAGTTCTCATTTAGTTCCAAAGCAAACATTACATTTGCCAATTTGCTATTGGAGTAAGATTCCCATTTATTGTAATAGTTTTCGGCTTTCAAATTTTTCCAACCAACTTTGCCAAAAAATTGTGCTCCAGAAGTAACCGTTACTATTCTCGATTCCTCTTTTTTTTCAATAATGGGAAGAAGCTTTAGGGTCAAAAGCATATGAGCTAAATGATTAACTGCAAATTGTATTTCATATCCCTGAGCACTAAGTGTTTTAGGCGGATGCATTATGCCTGCATTATTGATAAGTAAATCCAAATTTTCAAAATCATTAAAAATTTTGGACTGAACTTCAACAACATTTTTTAAATCTGACAAATCTAACTCTAAAGGTGTAAGTATTACTTCAGGATTAAGACCTTTAAGTTTTTTGATAGTTTGATTAGCTTTTTCAAGCGATCTACAAGCTATGATTACATGAGCATTTTTTTCAGCTAAGGCTTTCGCTGTGTAGTATCCAAGACCACTATTTGCACCAGTAATTAGTGCTGTTTTGCCTGTAAGGTTTGGAATATTAGATGTTTCCCAGTTAGAGATTTTAGGCCTTGTAATAGTGGCAGTCATTTAGTAATCCTGCAAATTGCTTTGAAATTTAAACAAAATTTAATTATCCTTCCACTGTAAATAATGGAAGTTAGTATCGTGAGCTTTTTTTGAAGGTACTATTTAATATTATTTTTCAATTGCATATTGCCATTCGTTATTTTTAGATAAATTTTTCTCTCTAAGTAACTGTAGTTTCCTGCTATTTATTTTAATAACTATCCCATTAGTTGGATATTTCGCAAATATTTTTCTCTCTAACCATTTGTTTTTAAATATTTGGATTTCGCTTGTATGATTTGTGAAGTAACTATCAGGGGTGCTGAAGCCACATTTTTTAAGATAGTTAAGGGTTTCATATTGATTAAGTCTTCCATTAAGTATTTGGAAACAGCAAAAGCTGAAATTTTCTCTAATCCCTTTCTTATCATTGAGGTATTTTCTTGTAATTCTTTGGGAAATTCCGGCAACTTGCTTTGTAGCGTATAGTTCACCTCTAATTTGAAAATCACGTTTGATAGGAATAAAATCGGGGACATTTTCAATTTGTTTAATTTTGCTTGAGACATCAAATCCTTTTTTTGTAATAGCTTTATTAAAATTGCCATTTATATATCTAATTGCAATAGCGCAGCCATCAATTTTTGGTTGAATGCTTAATCTTGTTTTTGTCAATAAACTTCCCAAAAACTCTTTATAATTTTCTTTAGCTAATTTTGGTAGAAGTCTTTTATTTTTTTGATTGAAGTAGTCAGATTCAGGATCAACATGTATAAAGAGCTTTTCAAGTTGCTTAAATGCATCATCGGAAATTACGCCTTCACCTATTCTGTATTGTTCATCAAGATACTTAACATCTCTCACTAATAAATTATTCATAATAATTTTGATAAATATTTAAAAATCTTTTAGAAAAAATCATTTAAATAAAGATTTGAAAATTAATATTAGATTTAAAAAGTAATTGACATCTAAATATCCTCCTACGCAGAGAGTGATTAAGGAGTATAAAATGTACAGGTTAGGAGTTTAAATTAAATATTTCAATCAAACATATTTACTAAAAAGTGTAATGGGAAATTTTAAGTATTTATTTGTAAGCTAATTTTTGAAATTTTTATCAATACAAAAAAAAATTTTTTAAAGTTATTAGAAAATGTCATTTTTATTAAAAGCTCAAAGTATTTGGGACAATTTTGCAAAATATAAAATTAATGATTATTCAAAATTAAGAAATTTTGATTTTGGGCCAGATAAAGAAAGCTCAGTTTCAAAATTATCACCTTTCATTACTCATAGAATATTATCGGAATATGATTTGATTCATGATATTAAAAGTAAGTACAAAATCAAAAATTCAACTAAATTTGTTGAAGAAATATTTTGGAGAGTTTACTGGAAAGGGTGGTTGGAAAATAGACCAAAAGTTTGGCGAAATTTTATTTCAGAAAATAATCTTAATTTTGACTATGAGCTTTATGAAAGAGCAATTAATGGTAAAACAGAAATAGATTTTTTTAATTCTTGGGTCCTTGAATTAAAGCAGTACAACTATTTGCATAACCATACAAGAATGTGGTTTGCGAGTACATGGATATTTAATTTAGGCCTCCCATGGCAATTGGGAGCAAAGTTTTTCTTTAAATACCTTTTTGATGGTGATGCTGCATCTAATCTACTTAGCTGGAGATGGGTCGGCGGATTGCAAACTAAGGGAAAGCAATATCTTTTTTCATCATCAAACCTCAAAAAATTTTCAAATAATAGATTTAATGCAGAAAAAATAATTAATAAACAAATTTTTCTTGATGAATCTAATCAAATACCATTAGAAAATGAGATTTATAAAAATAATATGGATCCTAAATCAGATAACCTGATTTTATTTGAAAATGATCTGCACCTTGCAACCCTTAAAAATTTACTTCCAAGCTACAAAAGAGTTTCTATTATCCTTCTAAAGAATGAACAAAGACAAATTAAATTGTCTGAATCTGTTTTGAAATTTAAGCAAGATTTAGTATCTGAATTTGTAGGGCAATTTGATAATGTTGAACAGATTGAACCATATTCACTAGAAATTACTTTTAAAAAAAATAACGAAATAGACATTATTTATCCAGGAGTGGGAGAAAATTATGATTTCATAACTGAGTTTAAAAATTTACACAACAAAGAGATTTTTAATCTTGTGAGAGATGAAGATTTATTTGCGTGGAAATTCGCCAAAAAAGGGTTTTTCAAATTTAAAGAAAATATTCCGAAAATCAATCAGAGAATATTAGAAAATTATTCAAAAAATAATTTTTAACTCAATTGACTTCTTATTCAGGAAAATAATTCTTAAGATAAGTAAGTATTAATACTTAATTAGTGGCGACTTTTGCTGTTTAATCCACGATGGATATTGTGACTAGTTATTTTTACTTAAGGATATTTTTTTTAAGTGCTTTCAACAATTCTTACTAAGTCGTTTAGCAAAGATACTGCTTTATTAATTCTTAGAGTTATAACTGGAACTGTTCTTATTCACCACGGTTATGAGAAACTAGCCAATATAGAAAATTTTGCTGACGCCTTTGTCAGACCATTGCATCTACCATTCCCAATATTTTTATCATACATAGCTGCATTCTCTGAGATAGGTGGTAGTTGGTTATTAATCATCGGCTTAGCTACAAGATTTGGAGCTTTAGCAATTGTTGGAACAATTTCTGTAGCTATATATCACGCACTTGTCACTGCCGGTTTTAATATTTTTCTACTAGAGCTTCTACTTTTGTATTTCGCTTCATCAACTTCAATTGCCTTAACAGGACCTGGTAATTTTTCCTTAGATGAAGTTATTATTAGAATTTTGAAATCAGAAGATGAGGAGGAAATTATATCTTCAAAAAAATTAGATATCTCTAAGAAAGTTGAATCTAAAGAAGAAACAAGTAAAGGTGGTTTATTTCAATTTCTCCAAGCGAACTTACTTTCAGATACTTCAAGCTAACTTTTTAGGATAAAGACTATTTATTAGTTCTAACCTTTTTCGATACCTATTTCTCCTCTCAATTTTTATCTTAATTGTTGCTTCAGAAAGACTTAAAAACAATCCTATCGTAGTCACCCAAGATAAAAAAATAAAGGGGCTTTCTGGAATTTCTGAGAAATTCATGCGAATAATACTTCTTTTTTAAAACTGACCGATCACTAAATTTTTTTCAACCTAAATATACAATTTAGAAATATTTAAGGATTAATTTCAACTTTTTCCCATTTCTTAATCTTTTCCCAAAAATATCTTTTGTGAATGGGCTGTTCTAATTTAAGAAGATCTACTGATTCGATTTCAAAATTTAGAACTACAAAATTTTCTGATATGGGAAGATTGGATAATATTTCATAAGAAGATTTCACTTTTGGGTTTATTTTCTCTCCAGGAGATCCCCAAAACCAAGAAGATTTTGATTTTTCTGATAATGAATCCCAATAATTTTTGTTATCACTTAATTCACGTATTTCCCCTTTGAATCTATATTGTGATTTGGTTTTCAAAAAGAACCATAATATTTCTGCATTAGGGTTGGATTTTAAATGCCCAATCTTTTCACTTCTTCTATCTGTGAAAATAATCATTGAACTATCTTTATGCCATCCTCTGAAAACAACTGTTCTTAATCTTGGCTCATTTTCTTGGCTTACTGTTGCAAGCTGTATCCATCTATTAGAGAGTGATTTACCCTCTTTTTTTCTAGCAGATTTTAAATCTTGTCTCCAGCTTGGTAAGTTGTTATCAAGCATTTAATTTAGGCAAAATAAGACCAGTTTTCTTTTTGTATTCTTCGAATGAATCATATTTTGAGAGCGACTTATCTTTTTTTATCATTCTTGGCAGAAAAACTATTGAGAAAAATATTGCAAGAATTAGTAATGGAATGAAACTCATTGAAAGGATGGCGAATGATAGATAAATTAGTATTTCTCCTAGATAATTTGTATTCCTTATGTTTTTAAAAAATCCTTCTTTTATTAGATCTTTTTTTAATTTAAGAGAAAAATATTTTTGAGCATCACTAGCGAAGTGTAAAAAGACACCAATTATATTTATAGATACAGAAGCAGCTATTACGATATTTGGAACAGATTTCTCAGATGAGATAAGAATGTAGGGAGCTACCCAGTAACTTCCAAGGAAAATAAAACCAGTGACTGAAGTTAAAAAATTGATTTTTTCTTTAAAATAAGGATCCGGGAATATCTTTTCTTTTAGTAGCCAAAGTAATCCATAAGTTCCGTGCAGAGCTAAATAAACGTAGGGAGCTATAGTAAAGTTATCAAAAAAAGTCATAAGTCCTATTACTACAAATGCTGTAAGCCCCTTATGAAGATTAATTATTTGATTAAGTTTCATTTTTTTTAATAATCTAAAAAATGAAATTATTTTCTGTGGATATAAGTTAGGTCGTCAAAAGTTTTAATGGGCGATACTGGATTCGAACCAGTGGCCACTACCGTGTCGAGGTAGTGCTCTACCACTGAGCTAATCGCCCAAATTGAAGAATTTTATATCTCCCTTATAAGAAAATAGCAGGTTAAGTTTCATTTTCTAAGTAATTTAACTTTCCATCTTTCTCTTTTGGTGATTTCTAAATTTAGAATTTCTATAAATCCTTTATTTTCTAGCTCTAGTTTATCGCCAATTTTTAAATTAATAGTTGGCTTATTAACTTTGCTTCCATTTAATTTGAGCATTCCATTTTCTATCCTTTCATTAATTTTGGTTCGTGATATTCTAAAACCTGCTGAAGCTATAGCATCTAATCTTGTTGAAGCTTCTACGGTGTTAACAAGTTTTTTTAATCTTCCCGTAGGTATTTGTAATTGATCTATATCAACTAAATTAATTTTTACTTTTACGTCTCTCAAATAAAAAATCTTTTCATTTAGATAATCAATATCTAAATTGTCAATTATCCCTTGTGCTCCCCTATCGCCAATAGTCCAAATATCACCTATTTTCTTTTTAATTAACCCATTTTCGATTAAAAGGGATCTAAAGTCGTCTTGCGTAGGATTATCAAATAAAAAATTGCCATTAATTTGTATACCTTGTGCTGGAAAATTGCTTTTTAACAACTCCTCTTCAATAATATTATCTTCTCTGAAGCAAGCTATTCTTGATCTTTGAGAAGAGGAAAATCCTCCATAAACAAAAAATTTGAAATCATTTAAATTTTCAAAATCTTTTAAAATCTCCTCGCAAACATAGGTCGAATTAAATCCAGTCCAATAAGTTTCCCAGTGTTTGTAAGCTAAGTTAGCAATATTAATTAATTCCTGAGTTTCACTTTTGTAGTTTGAATTTTCTGAGATTTTTTTTAAGTCAACCATTTAGCCATCTAAAAAAATTATATCTTTTGCTTCTGATTGTTTTATTAAAGCCCAAGGTAATTCAGTTCCAATTTGATTTTCAAGCAGAACAAGCCATTTACCCTCTTTATTAAGGTTAATGATTGATCTCAACTCTTTATTTCTATTAATGTTGATACTGGCAGAAGAAACAACGCTTCCTAAATATCCTGAACCCATTCCTAAAAGACCTCCAATTATGGATTCCCCGATGTTATTTAAACCAAGAAAGCTGAAAGTAGATAAATTTGTCATATTAGAAAAAGCTATTCCAGCTAAAAAACCAAATGGCATTAGCCATCTACTCATATCTCTTTGTCTAATCTTTCTATCAAGTTTAGGATTTAAGATTCTTATATCTTCAAATTTTTGAGATTTATATAAGATATTTGATTTCTTATTTAGTAATTCTGTTTCATGTGATGATATTTTCTCAGTTATTGGTGGGATCAAAATAGCTTCAGAGAGCATTACTGATTTTTCTTTGAAAACATCAAATAGCTGGATACATTTATCAATGTCTTCAAATATGACAATACTTTTAGTCAAATTTCAATCCTCAAATGTTTGTGTGTTATTCAAATTAATAAACTTAGATACATACACTATAGATTAAGTTAAAGTAAAAGATTAAAGAATCAATCTTAAATGACAAAAGTTCTCATTACAGATCCAATTGATCAAACAGGAATCGATATTCTTTCGCAAGTTGCTCAGGTTGATCAGAAGATAGGAATATCAGAATCTGAGCTGTCTTCCATTATTAAAGATTATGATGCTTTGATGATTCGCTCTGGTACTCAAGTGACTGAGGAAATTATTAACTCTTCAAGTAAACTGAGAATTATTGGTAGAGCAGGAGTTGGAGTTGACAATGTAGATGTTAAGGCTGCTACTCATAAAGGAGTTCTTGTTGTTAATTCACCAGGAGGTAACACGATAGCTGCTGCTGAACATACTATAGCTATGATGTTGGCCTTATCTAGACATATTCCAATTGCTAATAGTAGTACTTTGTTAGGTAAATGGGAAAGAAAGAAATTTGTTGGGAATGAGCTTTATAAAAAAAAATTAGGTGTAGTAGGTTTAGGAAAAATTGGTGCTCATGTAGCGAAAGTTGCCAATGCATTAGGAATGGAAGTTTTCGGATTTGATCCCTTTGTTTCAACTGAAAGAGCTCAACAAATAAAAGTTAAACTATCTGAAATAGAGGATTTATTCCAACAATCCGATTATGTAACCTTGCATTTGCCTCGCACACCAGAGACAGAGAATTTAGTAAATATGGAGGTTCTCAAAAGTATGAAAAGTAACGCAAAATTAATTAATTGTGCTCGAGGAGGCCTAATTGATGAAGAAGCATTAGCAGAAGCTTTAAATAAATCACTGATTGGCGGAGCTGCAATAGATGTCTTTTCTAAAGAACCTCTGGAATCTAATTCACCACTTTTGAAGGTTGAAAAGAATCTTATTCTTACCCCTCACTTAGGAGCATCTACCCGGGAAGCACAAGAAAATGTAGCTGTTGATGTTGCAGAACAAATCAGAGACGTCTTGCTTGGTTTATCTGCTAGAACTGCGGTAAATATTCCAGGTTTAAGCCCTGATATTATGGATAGCTTAAAACCTCATTTGCAGCTGGCTGAAACAATGGGTCTGCTTATAAGCCAGCTTTCAGGTGGACAGATTCAAAAACTTGAGGTGAAGCTTCAAGGCGAATTTGTTCAACATCCTTCTCAACCATTAATAATAGCTAGTCTAAAAGGCCTTCTAAGTAAAGCGTTAGGAGATAGGATTAATTATGTGAATGCATCTCTAGAAGCTAATTCTAGGGGCATTACAATTGTCGAAAGTAAAGATGAGGCAAGGCCTGAATTTGCAAGTGGTTCGCTTCAGTTAACTACTTTTGGGGACAATGGGAACCATAGCGTAGCAGGAAGCATTTTCGCTGATGGAGAATTAAGAATTATTAGTATTGATCAATACCCAGTTAACGTATCTCCAAGTAGATATATGTTGGTGACTAGACACAGAGATATGCCTGGTATTATTGGAAAGCTGGGCTCTTTATTAGGTAGTAACAATGTAAATATCGCCTCAATGCAAGTTGGGCGCAAAATTGTTAGAGGGGAAGCAGTTATGGTTCTAAGTATTGATGATCCAATACCTAATAAGTTGCTTGATACCATTATTGAAGTAGAGGGAATTACCAACGCTAATCCAGTTACTTTATAAAGAGTCTTGCTCTATTAATGGTAATTAAAGATTGGTATAAATTAACTTTTCTGATAGAAAGTGATCTAGAAGAAATTATTATTTGGAAATTAAATGAGCTGGGAATATTTAGTTTTTCATTCGAATATTTAATTAAAAATGAAAATAAAAAAGAGGTGAATATATGGCTTCCAATTGATGATTGGTGCGAGAGTTCTAGAAGTAGTTTTGAAAAAATAATTAGCAAACTTCTAAACATTCATGATCAGCAGAATCAATTTTTTGATTGGAGTATCATTAAAGAGGAAGATTGGTTGGAAGGCTGGAAAAAATATTGGGCGCCTGAATTAGTAGGAAATCATTTTTTAATATTGCCTTGTTGGATAAATTTAGATAAAAAATTTAACGATAAAAAAATAATAAAAATTGATCCTGGAGCAGCCTTTGGCACAGGAAGTCACCCTTCGACTTATCTTTGCTTAGAAAAAATGGAGAATATTTTATTTTCTGATAAAAAGGTATTAGATATTGGGAGTGGTAGCGGGATTTTGAGCGTTGCCGCAAGAATCCTTGGTGCTAAAGAGGTTTGCGCAGTGGATAATGATTATTTAGCTATCAATTCAACTAAATCTAATTTTCAATTAAATTTCGGTAATTTAAAAAACTTAAATACATATTTGGGATCTTTTAATGAGGTAATTTTACAAAAACAACTTAAGCAATTTGATTTTGTTTTATGTAATATTCTTGCTGAAGTAATAAAAGAAATGATTCCAAATATTTATAATTGCTTGAGGAACAATGGGGAAGTCATTTTTAGTGGAATTCTGAATTCACAAAAAGATGAAATTATAAAAATATTAATTCAAAATAACTTGAAATTATTGGACGTATCATCTAGAAAAGATTGGGCGTGTATTTCTGCGCAAAAAACCAGAAAGTTACCCTAAACATAAGTTTTACTTATAGATACTCTTAAATACATTTTATTGTGTCATTTTTTACTTCAAAAACTCACATATCGTCCTAGTCGATGTTAAAAATGTAATTGATAGGTACTAGTTACCAACAATTTTTTATTTAAATGACTTCTTACAAAGTTACACTGATTAGCGAAATCGAAGGTCTTAATTCAACTATTGAAGTACCTGATGACCAGTACATCCTCGATGCTGCTGAAGAACAAGGTATCGACCTTCCTTATTCCTGCAGAGCTGGCGCATGTTCAACATGTGCAGGGAAAGTGACTTCAGGGAGTGTTGATCAATCAGACCAGAGTTTCTTAGATGATGATCAACTGGAGGCTGGTTTTGTACTAACATGTGTTGCTTATCCAACATCTGATGTAACTATTACTACTCATGCTGAGGAAGAATTGTATTAATTATAAAAATTAACTTTTTTAAGTTGATAATTTATTATTTCTCTGCCACCCTCTATAAAGGTGGCTTTAATGTAAATGAATAAATTTGAATTTTTCAAGACTGGAAGTATTCAATCAAGTTACGGTGGTCAGTACAGTTATAAGGTTATTGGACCATGTTGCAGACTTTACGATAGAGAAGAGTTACCTTGGCCATGTTCAAGGATTGCTTGGAGAAGTAAGGAACCAAGTTGGAGAAGAATAGGGTCTAGGTTTGTAGCAGATATGGCATCGAGAAAATGTCCATCTTATTCGGTTCAGATCTTAGAGCCTGGCTCAAAACAAGTTGAAACCGTAATTACCCTTTTTTCAAAGAAGTTTTCTTCTGATATACAAGAATGGTGGTATAGCAAAAAGCCACGCTCAAAAGAGCCTGGCAATATTTACCCATCTGAGATTAATTAGATTTAATATTAAGCTTTTGGTTTAGGAGGCATGTAACCTTTTAAACCAGTGCATTCAAGACTATCTATTGTATCAACTCCAGTTTTCGGGTTAGTTCCACTAGCTCTTTCACATAATGATTTTCTCTGAGAAAGATCAAGATTTGCATCAGTAAAGTCTGCTCCATCAATAATTGCTCCATCAAAAACACTTTTCATTAGCTCACCATTAGTTAGATTTGCATCTGTAAAATCAGCATTATCGAAGCGGGTTGCATATGCAATAAGGTCCTTCATGTTGGCCCCTTTAAAACTAGAGTTTTTTGCTGTTGTTACGCTCATATAGGCGCCTTGTAGATTGGCTTCACCTAAATCTTGATTAGATAAATCATATTTAACATATTCAGTATTATGAAGGTCGGCACCGTGAAGATCGTCTTTTAGTACGTCAACTGATGAAGGATCACTAGGATAAAGAGCATTAGCAGAAATTGGATTAAGAAGTAAACCAATAATTAAGGGGAGAAAAATAAGTAGTCTTTTACAAGACTTATGTAGTGATGAAAAAATAGAAACCATTTCGATCAACATCAATATAGAAAACCTATGACTATTATTCCATGGGTTGGTCATTTACGACTCTTCTTCTCACGAACTGTTGCAGTTTATTTAATTTCTGCAGTTAGAAAATCTTTCGCAAGCTGAGTATTTGGAAAAACTTTTTGCGCCTCTTTTAGCAAATCGCTTGGCGTAATTGCATTTTTATTAGTGTATCTTGGGCTTAAATGAGTAATAATTAATTTTTTTGTATTAGATAATAATGCTGTTTTAGCCGCCATGATTGTTGTGGAATGTAATTTTTCGTAGGCCATACTCTCATCCTCCTCTGAAAATGTCGATTCATGTACCAATAAATCGGCATTTTTTGATAATGAAACTGCTGATTCGCTAAAGACAGTATCTGTACAATAAACAAAACTTTCACCCTTCCTAGGAGGTCCACAGAAATCTTTTCCATTAAATGACCTACCATCCGCCAACACGACTTTTTTACCTTGTTGCAGTTCTGAATAGATTGGCCCAGGTTTTATATTCATATATCGTGCCTTTTTTATATCAAATATACCTGGCTTATCTTTTTCGCTTACTCGATAACCATAGGCAGGTACTCTATGTTTAAGGCAAGCGCAATTAACCTTTATACGGTCATTTTCAAATAAAATTTTACTTTTTGACGCACAATTTTCAACTTCCACGAAATGCAATGGAAATGATAATTTGCAAAAACTACTTCTAAGTGCAGAATTTATAAAACCTCGCAGCTCAGAAGGACCATAGATTTCAATACCCTTACTATTTCCTGATAAACCTAAGGTAGCTAAAAGACCTGGTAAACCGTAAATATGATCTCCATGCATATGGGTAATAAATATTTTCTTGATTTGTGAAGATTTAATATTACTTTTCATTATTTGATGCTGTGTTCCCTCTCCACAGTCAAAAAGCCAAACTTCTGAGGATTGTGATAATTTAAGTGCTAATGAGGAAACATTTCTCGTTAAGGACGGAACTCCTGAACTCGTTCCTAAGAAGGTAACATTCACTTATTATGATATTTTTATTTTGAAATATGGATTAAATCTAGACTTTTAGTCAAACTTAGGCAAATTAAGAATTCGTTTTTCAAACAAAGTGACATTTAAATTCATAAAAATTACTCATAATTACTTTTTAATATTAATTATAAATTTTTGCGTTTTTCAGACAAGACATTTATTTGCTTCAAGCATACCAACAATAAGGGTTTTAATTTCAAAAAATAAAAAAATCAGGATTAGAGCGGATAGATCAACTCCATTAATTCTTGGAGGGCAAAAATTTTCTAACAAAAAATTTAAAGGTTTAACTTTGAGAATGGAAAGTAATAGAAAAGTTATGTTTTTTGATAAAAACAAACAAAAAATTTATGATCTGAGGAATAAAGATAAATTTGTTATTAAAACTTCAGATCCTAGAGGGATTTGGGTTGGTCAGAAAAGATACTCAGGGAAATTGAAGATTTTTGTAGTTGATAATGAGATATTGCTTATTAATGTTCTTGGGGTTGAGAATTATCTGAGTAGTGTCGTTGGTTCAGAAATGCCAACTAAATGGCCTATTGAAGCATTAAAAGCACAAGCAATTGCCTCAAGAACTTATGCTTTGAAGCAAAAAGGCAATGCTCTATATGATATTGATTCGACAAATAAGAATCAGGTTTATAGTGGCCTTGAGGCAAGAACTAATAAAACTAAAAAAGCTGTAAATAGTACAAAAGCATTAGTCTTGGTCTATAAAAACAAATTAATTAATTCTTTATTTCATAGTAGTTCAGCTGGAATGACTGAAAATAGTCAAGATGTATGGGAGAATGAATATCCATATTTATCAAGCGTTAAAGACTTTGATAAAAATAACCCTAAACTTCGATGGCAGAAGAGGTTTTCAAATGAACAATTACAAAAACTATTTCCAAAGATCGGAGGCATAAAACAAATTGAGATTTTAAAAATAACGAATACAGGAAGAGTACAAAATGTAAAAATTCAAGGTGAGTATGGATCGGATCAAATTTCAGGAGTAAATATAAGAAAAAGATTGAATCTTAAAAGTACTTTAGTAAGATTTAAATTAATTGAAGATAATGGAACTAAATCTGATAATGAGAATCATAAACTATTATCGCCTACATTATTAGAAGATAAACCTTTAACCCATATTGTTAAGCTTGGCGATAGCTTATTTGATATCGCTGATCAATACAAAGTAAGTTTTCATGAAATAGTTGCCTTAAATAGTATTAAAGATCCATCAATAATAAAGATAAATCAAAAATTATTAATTCCAAGAAACCCTGAAAATAATGTTCTTAATGTAAATAAGATCTTAGTGGTTTCAGGATATGGTTCTGGTCATGGTGTAGGAATGAGCCAATGGGGAGCAAAGTATATGGCGACTAAAGGAGCAAAAGCTGAGGAAATATTAAAACACTTTTATAGAGGGGTTAAAATAAAACCTTTTAAAAGGTTTTATTTATAAAAATCATTTTGCATTAAGTACTAATTTTGGACTTAGATAAGTTTGTTCTTCATTTAGGAAGCCTATCCCAAGAAGTTTTTTCTTTTTATCTATAACCTTTATGGGTTTTTTATAATCAAAAGTCTCGCTTTCACTTAAGTAATTAATATCAACTTGAATTGCTCTTCCTGTTTGCCAAAAATTGATTTGTTCTTCATTACTTAAGACAAATGTTGAAATATGATTAAGAGCAGAAATCGTTGGGATAATAAAGTTTTTCGAGTTTTTTTTTCCTTTTTCTTTTTCGATATCAGATATTTTTATCGAGTTTTGTTCATCAAAGCCACAAGCTGAAATTCTTTTTAGTTGTAGAAGGCAACCTTCGGAATTCAGAACTTCTCCTATATCTCTTGCAATTGCTCTTATATATGTGCCACCTGAACATTTGATTTTTATTTCTATGATTCCGTTTATTTTGTCCCATTTCATTAAATTAAGTTCGTCTATCTTTACTTCTCTTGGTGCTAATTCAAAAATTTCATTCCTGAAAGATTTTTTATAAGCTCTCTCACCATTGACGTGCACACTAGATACTTTCGGCGGAATTTGTTTAATAATTCCTCTAAATCTATTTAAATATTGATCTAATTTCTTATCACTGATTTTAGGCCAACTTTTTTGATTAATTATTTCTCCGTGAATATCATCAGTGTTAGTTCGTATACCTAATTTAATTTGCCCTATGTAAGTTTTACCCTGAGGTAGATATTGAATAAATCTTGTAGCACTGCCTATCGCAATCGGTAAAGTTCCTATAACTTCCGGGTCAAGAGTTCCTGTGTGCCCGACCTTTTTTGTATTAAGTAACTTCCTTATTTGTTTAACACAATCATGCGAGGTACAGCCTTTATCTTTATTAATTACTAAGAATCCATCTTTAGTTTCCATTTTTAATATTAAGAATACTTTGAGAAAGATTTATAACCATCCTATGATTTTGTTATATGAAATTTAGAGTAAGAAATTGAAAAACAATAATTTCATTTTAAAAGAGTTTTTAGACAATGCTTTTAATTTGAAATCACATTTAATGGAATACTTATCTATTAGAGAATGTGATTTAGATGGATTTCTTGCCAACGCAAAGATGAATTTGGCAAATTCACATCCTGGGGATGCCTTGAATGATGTTTCAGATTTTTATACTGAGATTGTTGGAAATAGGCATATAGCTGATTTAGCTGCTTGGCATATAACAAGCAAGGATTACATCGCCGATACTTTAAGACTTCAGCAGAGATTTGCTAGAGATTTAATTTTAGATTTCGGAGGAGGGATTGGAACGCATGCCTTAGCTAATGCTATGTCTTCAAAAGTTGAACATGTTTTTTTTGTAGATATTAATGAAGCAAATAGAAACTTTGTTGAGTACAGGGCTAAGGAATTAGGAGTCGAAAAAAAACTTACTTTTTGCAAGACAATAAAAGATGCAAAAATATCGAAATTTGATACCATAGTTTGTCTTGATGTTTTGGAACATCTTGCCGATCCTGCTTCTCAAATTGAGATTTTTAATAAGTTTATGGATTCTAACTCTATTGCTTTATTTAATTGGTATTTTTATAAAGGAGAAAATAATGAATATCCTTTCCATATTGACGATATTGAAATTGTTGAAAGTTTTTTTAAGACACTTCAATCAATGTTTTTAGAAGTTTTTCATCCTATTCTTATAACTACAAGAGCTTATAAGAAAATTAAATAATTATATTAACTCTTTTTCTATTTCTTAAATTTCGTTTAATACTTTCGAAACATACGGTTCCTTCTTTTAGTGCAAAAAGAGTGTCATCTTTGCCTTTGCCAACGTTCATTCCAGGCAAAAATGATGTACCTCTTTGGCGGATTAAAATTGATCCAGCAGATACTTTTTCTCCCCCATAAGCTTTAACACCAAGTCTTTTGGAATTTGAATCTCTACCGTTTCTTGTAGAACCTGTTCCTTTTTTATGTGCCATTAGAGATGTTTAATTTGTAGTTTTTTCTGATTTTGGTTTAGTTTCCTTTTTAACAGTTTCCTTTTTTGAAGAAGACTTGGGAACACTTTTACCTATTGAGATTGATTTTACCATAACTCTTGTGAGTTCTTGTCTATGTCCCATCTTTCTTCTTGTCTTTTTTTTCGGACGCATCTTATACACAAGAATTTTCTTATCTCTTTTATGCGAGATTACTTCTAATTCAATTTTTGCATCTTTAATGTAAGGTTTTCCAATTGTGATGGAATCGTTATCCTTTAAAAGTAAAACTTTTTCTAGTGTTATCTTGTCTTTTTCTTTTGCATTTAACCTGTCGATGTCATAGTATCTGTTAACCTCGAACCAAAATTGTTGACCTGAAGTTTCTGCGATAGCGTACAACTCTTTATTTTTGGAAGAATTGCTTGAGGAGGTTTTAGAATTAGTCATAAAGTTTAGATGCCATTAGGCTCAAATTTGTAATTTGATTAAGCCAAATAAGCGATCATAATTGTTTATTTATTTTCTTATTTTATAGTGTAATAAGTCAAGGGTTTAAAATCTTTCGAAATCAATTTGGGGAGCTTAAAAATGGCAGCAAGAAAAACATATATTTTAAAACTCTATGTTGCTGGAAATACTCCCAATTCAATGAGAGCGTTAAATACTTTAAGAGAAATATTAGAGAATGAATTCAAAGGAGTTTATGCCTTGAAAGTTATCGATGTACTTAAGCAACCACAACTTGCAGAAGAAGATAAGATTTTGGCTACTCCAACTTTAGCTAAAATATTACCTCCTCCAGTTAGAAAAATAATTGGTGATCTCTCTGATAGAGAAAAAGTTTTAATCGGCTTAGATCTTCTTTTTGATGAATTAACGGAAAGTGAATATAGTGGAGAGAAATAACAACCCTAGAAAAACTTTTATGAAAAAGGTCATTTAAACGTTTTTTTGATTAATTATTTGTACAACTATGAAAGATAAGAAATTAAGTAAGTCAAATAAAATGCAGGTACAAAAACTACCTACTGGGATAGAGGGATTTGATGATGTTTGTAGGGGGGGGTTACCTGTATCTCGAAGTACACTTGTTAGTGGGACATCAGGTACTGGTAAAACTGTTTTCTCCCTTCAATATTTACATCATGGAATTTGTAATTTTGACGAGCCTGGGATCTTCGTCACATTTGAGGAGTCACCTTTAGATATCATTAGAAATGCTGCAAGTTTTGGCTGGGATTTACAAGAATTAATTGATCAAAATAAGTTATTTATATTGGACGCCTCTCCTGATCCTGATGGTCAGGATGTTGCTGGTAATTTTGACTTGTCCGGACTTATTGAAAGAATAAGTTATGCAATTAGAAAATATAAAGCTAAAAGAGTTGCGATAGACTCAATTACTGCCGTTTTTCAACAGTATGATGCTATTTATGTTGTTAGAAGAGAAATTTTTCGATTAATAGCAAGATTAAAAGAAATAGGTGTAACAACAGTTATGACTACTGAAAGAGTTGATGATTATGGACCGATTGCAAGATATGGTGTAGAAGAATTTGTATCTGATAATGTTGTCTTATTAAGAAATGTTCTTGAATCGGAGAAGAGAAGAAGAACTCTAGAAGTTTTGAAGTTAAGGGGTACTGTACATATGAAAGGAGAATATCCATTTACTATGGGGATGGATGGTATAAGTGTATTTGCTCTTGGAGCAATGAGATTAACTCAGAGATCCTCAAATATTAGGATTAGCTCAGGAGTTAAAGATCTAGATGAAATGTGCGGGGGAGGATATTTTCAAGATTCCATCATTCTTGCTACAGGAGCGACTGGTACAGGCAAGACAATGCTTGTATCTAAATTTGTTGAAGATGCTTATAACAATAGTGAAAGAGCAATACTTTTTGCATATGAAGAATCTAGAGCTCAATTGCTTAGAAATGCGACTAGTTGGGGAATAGATTTTGAAAAAATGGAAAGTGATGGGTTATTAAAAATTATTTGTGCATATCCTGAATCAACTGGTTTAGAAGATCATTTGCAAATCATAAAAACCCAAATTAATCAATTTAAACCAAAAAGAATGGCAATTGATTCTCTTTCTGCATTAGCTAGAGGTGTCAGTTTGAATGCATTTAGACAGTTTGTAATAGCAGTAACTGGTTATACAAAACAGGAGGAGATAGCAGGCTTTTTTACAAATACTGCAGAAGAATTTATGGGAAGCCACTCTATAACTGATTCTCACATCTCAACAATCACAGATACCATATTATTGCTTCAATATGTGGAAATAAAAGGTGAGATGGCTAGAGCTTTAAATGTATTTAAAATGCGTGGATCATGGCATGATAAACGAATAAGAGAATTCATTATTACTAATAGAGGGCCAGAAATAAAAGATTCTTTTTCTAATTTTGAACAAATATTTAGTGGTGCTCCTCACAGAGTAATTCCCGACCAAAATGTTCAAAATGTTTTTAGAGGAATAGAAGATAATTAGATAATTTAATTAATTGTGGCTCCTGAAAAAGAATCTGAATTATTAATAGATTTTGTCAATAATTCATCTTTATCAGATTTTGCTAAGGATAAATCAAACCAGAAGGTTGTTCCTACTCCCAACTCGCTAGCCATACGAATGTTCCCACCATGTTTTTCAATTATTCCTCGCACTATAGACAAACCTAAGCCCGTTCCTTGCTCAGTGTGAACTGCATTCTCTACTCTATAAAAACGGTCAAATATTTTCTCTTGATCGGCCTGAGAAATTCCTGAGCCTGTATCAGCAATCTCAATTCTTACTTTTGGTAATGGTGAGACTAACTCACATTGAGGTGCATCATCGTTATTGCTAGATGGAGGTAAAGCAGGACAGGAATCTGGCCAAGTATAAGCTCTTATAATAAGAGTGCTGTTTTTTGGGCTAAATTTTAACCCATTTCCAAGCAAATTATCAAAAACTTGTAAAAGTAAATCAAAATTTCCAAGAATAGAAGGAATATTATCTTCTATGTCATGTGCTAATGAAACATTTTTTTCTGTAGCATTTAGTCTGTAATTTCTGAGAGTTTGTTCTATTGCTGTTTTAATGTCCATTTGCTCTAATTGGATTATTTTCCCAGATTCTAATCGTGATAAATCTAATACATCATTGACAAGTCTTGTTAACCTATCAGTCTCTGAGTTTGCAATACCAAGAAATTCGATTTGTTCTTCATCAGTAAGCTGATCTTTTAAATCATGTAAAGTCTCTACATAACTTTTGATGTTAAAAAGTGGTGTTCTTAATTCGTGCGAAACATTACTGATAAATCTATTTTGTGCTGCGTTAAGTTCTACCTCTCTTGTTAAATCTTGTATTGTTACAGCAATCCCTTTTAATTCAATTTTGTTTGTATCTAAAACAGATTGCAAGACAATTCTTAAAGTTCTAGCTGGTTCCCCTAAGCTAAATCTTAAATCATCCTTCTCTTTTTCTCTGTTTAAAATGGATTCTATATTTGTATGTAAGTCGTTAGATAAAATTTCGGGGATTTCATTTAAAAAGTATTTACCCTCTAAGAATCTTCCTTCCCAACGAAATAATCTTTTTGCTGTTGGATTAGTGAGTACAATTTTACCTCTTGAGTCCAATAATATTGCACCATCAGCCATAGTAGCTATTAATGATTGTTGCTTTATTTGAGCGGCTTTAAGTTCTTTAATATTTGCCTCGTCATAATTTTCTAACTGAGTAGCCATTCGGTTAAATCCATTTAATAGTTCTCCTAGATCTCCTGTCATAGGTAAAGAAATTCTGGATTTAAAGTTTCCTTTAGAAATTTCTCTTACACCTCTTACTAATTCCCTTACAGGCCTAGTAATTGTCAGAGCATTGAATACAGCTCCAAGTATTACCAAAACCCAAATAGAGATAAAAACTGCTATTGTCACCTCTCTTGTAAGAGCAGCACTGGCTAAGGCTTTTTTATTAGGGGTAACTCCTAAAGCTAAAGTCCCAAGGTATTTACCTTTCCACAACATCGGCACAAATACATCTGTAACTTGTCCTTGAGGTGTAGCATGCTGCCTAACTAAAGGAAATTGCGGTCTTTTTTTTAATTCTGATGGTAATTTTAATCTTCTAGTGAGCTGATATTGATTATCTGAACTTGTAGGGGTTGCACTAATCGGGATACCAAGTTGAACTATATCTTCGGCATCCGTAAAAAATATATAACGTAAATTCCTACTTGATCTCCAAAACTTTTCAGCTACATTTGAAATTTCTTTTTTTTGGTTATTAGCAACTAATTCTGTCACATTCCCAGATAACAATAAGCCAAGATCGCGAGCGTATCTTGTATCATTCATGCCTGCATCTCTCTGAATACTATTTAATGCAAAAAAAGTTATTCCTGTCATTAGGAGACTTACAACGAGAGTTGCTATTGCCAACAATTTTGTTCTTAAACTAAAACCACTCCACCAAGTTATAAGTCTATTGATCCAATAGTTATCATTAATTTCCCCATTTTCACCTTTTATATACTCTGCACTTTCTATATTATTGGGATCTAGCACAAACTTAATTCTCCTTAGAAAAGTTTTTTCTCACTTGATGGCCTATATCATTTCTAAAG
The DNA here is from genome assembly GCA_902626435.1 of uncultured Prochlorococcus sp. Lineage (GTDB taxonomy): Bacteria > Cyanobacteriota > Cyanobacteriia > PCC-6307 > Cyanobiaceae > Prochlorococcus_A. The sequence goes on along the minus strand of CACOFO010000008.1, from coordinate 9,427 downwards.
TAAATGCCCTCAAAATTTATTTCTTTCAAATTTTTGTATGCTTTTTCAAAAACCAAATCAAAATTTTTATCTTGACAGACAATACTCAAGACTCTACCCCCATCAGTTATTAATTCACCATTTTTACTAAGGGAGGTACCTGAGTCGAAAATTTGACAATTATTTGAGTCGAATTTTCCTATATTAATTGGAAAGCCAGTTTTATATTCGTTAGGATATCCTCTTGAGGTAGCTATGACACAACCACTCACATTTGCAGACATATCAATTTTTTCATCACCAATTAAATTACCCATTGCACATTTTTCTAAAAGAAATACGAAATTTTGATCCATGAGAGGCATTATTGTTTGGCATTCCGGATCACCAAATCTACAATTATATTCTATAACTTTTGGACCAGATTGTGTGATCATCAATCCAAAATAAATTACGCCCTTATAGTCGATATTTTTCTTTTTAAGTTCATCTATTGTGGGTTCAATTATCTCTTGGACGATTGTATTAAGGTAATCTTTTGTTAAAAGTGGAGCTGGAGAATATGCTCCCATTCCTCCTGTATTTGGACCTTTATCTTTTTCATTAAGACGTTTGTGATCTTGCGCGGTTGGAAGCAATATATATCTCTCTCCATCGCATAGAGCAAAAACTGAAACTTCTGGACCTTGAATTTTTTCTTCTAAAACTACTACATTCCCAGAGTTTCCGAACTTACCCTGAAAGATTAACTCTGCAGCTCTAAAACATTCATCTTTTGAATCCGGAATAAAAACACCTTTACCTGAAGCTAAACCATCCGCTTTGACTACAAGTGGAATTGATGATGAATCTATAATTTTTTTAGCTTCGTATGGAGAATTAACTTTCCAAAAGTTTGCAGTTGGGATATTTGCGTCTTTCATAAATTCCTTGGCCCAAGATTTGCTAGATTCTAGTCTTGCTCCATCTTTACCAGGACCAAAAACTTTAAAGTTTTTTTTGCGAAGGAAATCGGCTAATCCATTCGCTAAAGGTATCTCTGGACCTATTACAATTAAATCTATTTTTAAAAATTCAAGTCTTTCGACTAAATAATCATTATTGTTTATATCGATTTTTAATCTTTCACATTTATTTATTCTTTCTGATCCAGCATTTCCTGGGATGATATAAACTTTTTTGACTAATTCATTTTTTTGAATAGCCCAAGCCAAAGAATTTTCTCTCCCTCCACTTCCAATGATTAAAACATTTTCTAATCTACTTAAGCTATTCGAAATTGATAAGTTAATACTCATAAAAAATTGCTTTTTGAAGGCTATTAGGTTTCGATGAACAATCAGTTAAAATGAAATAAACTACCCTAGAAGTTGATCTCTAATAAATATGTTAATTAAAAATTGGACTTTTAGTAATCAAATGAGGTCTTAATTCATGAATGACAAATATGAATTGATTTATGAAGGCAAAGCAAAAAAAGTATTTTCTCATGATGATGTAGATAAAGTAATAATTGAATTTAAAGATGATGCTACAGCCTTTAATGCTTTGAAAAAGGCTAAATTCAAAGGAAAAGGTGAACTGAATTGCCTAATAAGTGCAAAAATTTTTGAACTTCTTTTAAATAATAATATTCCCTGTCATTTTCTTGAACTTAAAACTCAAAATACAATGATTGCACAAAAAATAAAAGTAATTCCATTAGAAATAGTCTTGAGAAATATTGCATATGGTTCTCTATGTAAACAAACCACTATTGAATCAGGTACTGTCTTGGAAAAACCATTAATTGATCTTTATCTTAAAAATGATGAACTTAATGATCCGCTTATTACAAAAGATAGAATTAAATTAATGAATATTTTAAATACAAAAGATTTAGATTATATCTTGGATTTAACTTTAACAATTAATGAAATCCTGAAAAATTTTTTTAAAAATATTCAGCTTAAACTTGTAGATTTCAAGTTGGAGTTTGGTTATGATTTTAAAAATAATATTCTACTTGGAGATGAAATAAGTCCTGATAATTGTAGATTGTGGGATCTCAATCAGAAAAATGATACAATTGTTAGCCTAGACAAAGACATTTTTAGAAATGATTTAGGGGGACTTATTGAAGCTTATAGTGAAATTAACAGAAGAATAAATGATTTCATTTAACCAAATTAATGAATAATGTTTTATTTATTTTAATCAAAAAATCTCATGCAAAAAAATTTTTTTAAATTTAAAAAAGTCTTCACAAATATTGCTTGTTATCCTTTGATTTTTGCATCCACTAATTTAGAGTTAGCTGCTAAGTTTTTGCCAGATGAAGTTGAGGAATCGATCACACTTCAAGAAATAAATAATATTAAAAGGGGTTTATTTCAACAGTTTGATATACAAAGAGAGAAAAATATATTTATTGCAGAAAATGAAAAAAAGAATGTTGATCAAGAAGGAGTTCTTATTTCAGAAATAATTATCGAAGGTTGGGAAAATCATCCAGAGGGAAGAAAACTTGAATTAGCTGCATATGATTCCATGAGTATAAAACCAGGAAGTATTGTTAATAATCAAATTTTAAATAAAGACCTCAATGCGATATATGCTAGCGGTTGGTTTTCAGGAGTTAAAATAAAGTCTCAAGAAGGGCCATTAGGTGTCAGGCTAATAGTAAAAGTAGTTCCTAATCCAATTTTGAAGAGAGTTGAACTCAATCCAATAAATTCTGTATTCTCTAGTTCGTATGTAAATGATATTTTTAGTAATCTTTATGGTAAAACTCTTAACCTAAATCAATTACAAAATAAGATAGAAATATTAAAGAAACGTTATGAAAAAGAAGGTTATTCTTTAGCCAGAATAAATGGCCCAGATAGAATCTCTGAAAATGGGATTGTCATATTAAATGTTTCAGAAGGCATCATATCTGATATTGAGTTTAGATTCCTTGGATCTGATGGGGAATCTATCATCGATGGAAAACCTAGAAAAGGGAAAACAAAAGACTGGGTCATTAAAAGAGAGTTAAAAACAAAACCGGGTACTATATTCAACAGAAAAATTTTAGAAGCAGATATCAAAAGACTATATGCCACATCACTTTTTGATGATGTCAAGGTATCTCTTGGCCCAGACAATATAAATACCGGCCAAGTTATAATTTTCTTGGATTTGAGCGAGCAAAGAACAGGATCATTAACAGGTGGCCTTGGCTATAGTACTAGCTCTGGAATCTTTGCAACTATTGGATTGCAGGAGACGAATGCACTTGGTAGAGCATGGTCTACTAATCTCAACCTAAATTTTGGAGAATATTCAACAACCTATAATTTTTCTTTGTATGATCCATGGATCAAAGGAGATAAGTATAAAACTTCTTTAAGAACAAATGTTTTTTTAAGTAGAGATTATCCACAAGAATTTAGAAGCGCATTGAATGGAAAAATTTATGGTGTGGCTGATAACACAGAATCTAATAGCGCTGATTCTCTATCCTCAATAATCTTGCAAAAAACTGGAGGTGGATTTTCTTTCTCAAGACCTTTAAATGGCGGAGATCCATTTAAGGTGGCTAAATGGAAAGTTCTAGCAGGAATGAATTTTAAGAAAGTGGAGATGATTGACAGTAGTGGTAACAAAAAACCTTATGGTGATTTGACGCCAACTTCAGGCAATATAAGCGAAATCATTTGCATTGGATTTACCCCAAAAGATGGTTCGTGTCCTGTGGAAAACACCTTAGTCAGTTTTGTCGCAAGCGCATCAAGAAATAATTTGGATAATTCTTCAAACCCTACTTCAGGCAATAAATTAACCTTTGGTACAGAACAGTTTGTTTCAGTGGGGGAAAGTTCTCCAACTTTCAATAGAATGAAAGCCACATATTCATTTTTCATCCCAACAAAATTGATAAATTTAACCAAAGCATGTAGATCTGGTGATGCTGCTGCAGATTGTCCACAAACTATAGGTTTTCAATTTAAAGCTGGAACTATTATTGGGGAATTACCTCCATATGAAGCATTTTGTATGGGTGGAACATCATCTGTAAGGGGCTGGGGATCTTGTGACTTGGCGGTTAGTAAAAGTTTTGTTGAGGGTACCGCAGAATATAGATTCCCTATTTGGAGAATGATATCAGGAGCTTTATTTGTTGATGCAGGAAGTCATTTATACACTCAAGATGATGTCCCAGGAAAACCCGGTACATTATTGCGTAAATCGGGCTCTGGTTACTCATTAGGTGGGGGCGTTGGAGTAAAAACCCCTGTTGGTCCAATAAGATTAGACATAGCCAGTAAGGAGCTAAGTGGAGATTGGAGATATAGCCTTGGAGTTGGGTGGAAGTTTTAAGTGTTTTCTTGGCCAACTAATTATGATTCTTGTTATACCTTATCTGGTGTTATCTACAGAGAAGGTATAGGCCTTCATAGTGGCGAAAAGACTAGAGTTACAATTTCTTCTTATGAAAAGGAAGGATATTTCGTTTCTTTTAAAGACAAGCCAAGAGAGATTTTTAAGCTAACTCAAGATTTAATTGGTTCTACGATGCTTTGCACTGCAGTTAAGTTAGGTAGTCGAAATTTATATACTATTGAACATTTATTATCTGCAATGGCCGGGTGCGGATTGAGTTATATACATATTGAGGTTGATGGCAAAGAAATCCCCCTATTAGATGGCTCGGCTTTAGGGTGGGTTAGAGCCTTTGAAGAAGCAGGGATCAAAAAAGTTCTTAAACCAGATGATTTTTTTCGGGAGATTGATAAATCAATAATTTTAAATAAAGAAGACTCAGTTATAGCAGCGACCCCTTCAAAAAAAACTACAATCATATCTACCATAAGTTTTTCGTATAAAGCAATTGGAAATCAAACTTTCGTAATTGATTTAAATCCAAAAAGTTTCGTTGAAATGATTGCTCCTGCAAGAACATTTGGTTTTAAGGATCAATTTCAGGAATTAAGTGAACTTGGATTAATAAAAGGAGGTAGTTTGGAAAATGCCCTTGTTTGTGATGGAGATAAATGGGTTAATCCACCATTAAGATTTGATAATGAACCAATAAGACATAAAATTTTAGACCTAATTGGGGACTTGGCTTTGGTAGGGTTACCTAAGGCGCAAATTTTAGTTTATAAAGGATCACATTCTTTAAATGCTTTATTGGCCTCAACCCTAAAAAATTAACTTTACTCTTAATTGTTTTGGAAAAGAAATTATCCAATGAAAATAATCAAATCTCATCAGAGAAAATACTAGGTTTATTACCTCATAGATATCCATTTGCTCTTGTGGATAAAGTCTTAGAACATATCCCTGGTGAGCGGGCTGTGGCAGTAAAAAATGTGACTATAAATGAGCCTCAATTTCAAGGACATTTCCCTGAAAGGCCCCTAATGCCTGGTGTTCTTATTGTTGAATCGATGGCCCAAGTTGGTGGGATTATAGTAACACAAATGCCTGATCTCCCTAAAGGACTTTTCGTGTTTGCAGGAATCAAAAATGTAAAATTCAGAAAACCTGTTTTACCTGGAGATCAATTGATAATTACTTGTGAATTGCTGAGTATTAAAAGACAAAGATTTGGGATGGTTAAAGGCGAAGCCCACGTAGACGGGAAGTTGGTTTGTGCTGGAGAATTAATGTTCTCATTAGTTGATTAGTAATATGGAGAGTAAAAATACTGAATTAAATTCAAACTTAAGTGGTGTAGTAATACACCCTAATGCTTTTGTTGATCATAATGCCAAATTACATGAGGGGGTTATTATCTCTCAAGGAGCTATTATCGGCCCTAATGTAATAATTGGGAAAGGTACTGAAATAGGACCAAATGCTGTAATTACGGGAATAACTAAAATTGGTGATAACAATAAAATTTTTCCAAATGTTTTTATAGGTCTGGAACCCCAAGATCTAAAATACAAGGGAGCCTCTACAGAAGTAATTATTGGTGATAACAATATTTTTAGAGAATGCGTAACTATTAATAAGGCAACTGATGAAGGAGAAAAAACTATTATTGGTAATAATAATTTGTTAATGGCATACACTCATATAGGCCATAATTGTGTGCTTGGAAATAGAATTGTTTTATCAAATGGTGTTCAAGTTGCAGGTCATGTAAAGATTGAAGATAAAGCTATTATTGGTGGCTGTTTAGGTATTCATCAATTTGTGCATATTGGATATTTAGCAATGGTTGGAGGCATGACTCGAGTAGATAGAGACGTACCTCCTTTTTGTCTGGCAGAAGGACATCCAGGTAGATTGAGAGGTTTGAATAGGATCGGAATAAAAAGAAGTGGGTTGATTGAAAATAAGGATTTTGATTTTAAACTTTTGCAAAGTACATGGAATTTACTTTTTAAATCCAATAATGTAATTTCTGATGCATTGGATATTGCAATCAGAGGACAATTAGATCTTTCTTCTAAAAAATTATGTGATTTTTTAAAAGATTCAATAAAAAAAGAAAGACGTGGTCCGATGCCCCTAATAAATGAATGAATAAAAAGATATTTATCAGTACTGGGGAAGTATCTGGAGATTTGCACGGAAGTTTATTATCAAAAGCATTATTAAATGAAGCTAAAAAAAAATCTATAGATTTAGAAATTTGCGGATTAGGTGGTGAAAGGATGAAGAAAGAGGGCGTAAAAATTCTTCAAGATACTACATCCATTAGTGCAATAGGAATTTGGGAGGCTTTACCTCTTATAATTCCAACAATAAGAATTCAAAAAAGATTATATAAATTTTTAAATAAATATCCTCCAGATTGCTTAATTTTGATTGACTATATGGGTCCCAATATAAAAATTGGAACTAAATTAAAAAAATCAAAGGCTAAAATTCCAATTTTTTACTACATTGCTCCTCAAGAATGGGCTTGGAGAGTTGGAAATAATACTACTACAAATTTAATAAATTTTTCTGATAAAATCTTTGCGATTTTCAAGAAAGAAGCTGAATTTTATAAAAAGAGGGGTGGAAATGTTTTATGGGTTGGGCATCCAATGATTGATACAACAAAAAAACTTCCTTTTAAGAAAGATGCCCGAACTATTTTAAGCCTTCGCCCAAATGAAAATATTCTACTTTTAATGCCCGCATCAAGACCTCAAGAATTGAAATATATTTTACCTACTTTTATGTTGGTGGCTAGAAAGTTACAACAAAAATATCCAAATTTAGTTGTTTATATACCTTCCTGTAGAAAAGTTTTTGATGAAAGATTCAAAAAGGCCTTCAGAAAATATCAAGTTAAAGGACAAGTGATTACTCAAAAAGATAACGCAAGATTAAAGCCTTATATTTATTCGCTTACAAAAATTGCTCTTTGCAAATCTGGAACAGTTAATATGGAATTAGCTTTATACGGGATACCTCAGATTGTTGGTTATAGGGTGAGTAGGATAACCGCTTTTATCGCTAAAAAGATTCTCAATTTCAAAGTAAGATTTATTTCTCCTGTAAATTTGTTAGTAAATAAGTTTATAATTCCTGAATTTGTTCAGAGAGAGTTTGACGAAAAGAAGATCTTTTATAAATCTTGTAGGATTCTTGAGGGACAATCAGAAAAAATAAAAATTAAGAAAGGTTATACTTTTTTAAAAAAAGAATTAGGCAAAGAGGGCGTAGTACAAAGAGCTGCTAAAGAGATTATTAATTCTATTATTTGAACTTTATAATAAAAAAATGAAATATTTTTTACCTCTATTAATTACTCTTTCAATTTTAATTAACCCAGTAATCACTCCTGCAGAGGAATTGATTCTTGCTGGAGGTTGTTTTTGGTGTTTAGAACATGATTTAGAGTCCTTAAATGGGATAAACTTTGTACAAAGTGGCTATTCAGGAGGAGACTTACAAAATCCCACCTACGAAAATCATGAAGGGCATCAGGAAGTGGTTTTAGTTGATTATGATTCTAAATTGGTAAGTATAGCTGAAATACTAAGACTCTATATGAGAAATATTGACCCTCTTGATGGTAAGGGACAATTTTGTGATCGTGGAGATTCTTATAGGCCAGTGATCTTTTACAAAGATTCAATGGAGAAGAGTGATGCAGAAAATGCCCTTTTTTCGGCTTCTAATGAATTGCGAGTGCCATTAGATAAGATATCCGTAGAACTAAAATCGAAAGGTCAATTTTGGTTAGCTGAAGAATATCACCAGAATTTTGCTGATAGAAATGAATTAAAATACAATTTTTATAGATTCTCATGCGGGAGAGATCAGAAATTGGATAAGTTATGGGGGAATAACGCTAGATCAACAAACCCTTGGCCTGAACAAATATAATCATTTATTTTTAATCCATTGAATAAGAGTTTTAACTCCAAAACCGGTTGCACCTGATGGATTAATTCCCTTATTCTTATCAGTCCAACAAGTCCCAGCAATATCAATATGAGCCCATTTAATCTCTTTATCAAAGAATTCTTCTAAAAACAAAGCGGCAGTTATTGATCCCCCTGCTCTAGGACCTGTATTTTTCATGTCAGCTATATGAGACTTTAACCCTTCTTTATAAGATTTTTGTAAAGGCATTTGCCATAATTCTTCTCCAGACTGGGCTGATGCAACTTTTAGGTCATTTGCCAGATCATCATTATTGCTCCAGAATCCAGCTACATCATTCCCTAATGCAACAACAATAGCTCCTGTTAAAGTTGCGAGATCTATTATTGAATCCGGTTTTAAATTGGATGCGTAAGTTAAAGCATCAGCTAATGTGAGTCTACCCTCTGCATCAGTGTTATTTATTTCAATTGTCTTACCATTAGATGCCTTCACTACATCTCCTGGATGAACTGCAGATCCATTTATCATGTTTTCGCAAGATGCCACAATAAAATGAATTTCTAATCCCTTTGGTTTTATTGCTCCAAGTGCTTTTGCTGCTCCAAGAACTGCAGCGCTTCCGCCCATATCATATTTCATCATTTCAATTTGAGAGGCTCCTACTTTGAGATTGTATCCTCCAGAATCAAAGGTTAAACCCTTCCCAACAAGCGCAATCTTTTCTTTTATAGGCCCCTCTGACTTTAAAGTGAGATGTATAAATTTAGGATCTAGATCAGAACCTTTTGCTACAGCTAAATATGCACCCATTCCTAAATCTTCACAGTCTTTTGCCTCTAGAATTTTTACTTCCAAACCATGGTCTTTAGCTATTTGAGAAGCTTGTCTAGACATTTCCTGAGGGGTAAGACTATTTGGAGGGGCGGCTACAAGTCTTCTAGCTAGTTCTACACCTTCACATATTTGTGCTGTCTCTTCAAAGCTAATATTCTCAAATTTTTTTAAATTCAAAAACTCAATTTCTTTTAGAACTTTCTTTTCATCTTTTTTCTTATTGAATCTATTGTCCTTATAGGCAGATAATCTGGCTGACTCTGCTAATTGATTTATTTCTAGTTGTGAATTTATTAATTCCCAAGGT
>CACOFO010000007.1 GCA_902626435.1 uncultured Prochlorococcus sp. | reverse complement strand
GCTAATCCAGTATTTGCAGTAAAACCGCCAGTTATATAATCATGCATGATGATTGGCATATCTAGCTCTTTTGCAAATTCAGCTCTTTCATAGAGTTCTTCAGGAGTATTAGCAGTACAGTTTAGATAGTGACCTTTAACTTCTCCAGTTTCTTGCTGAGCAAGCTTAACTGCTTCTGCAACAAACTCAAATCTTTCTCTCCAACGCTGGAATGGTTGAGAATTAATATTCTCGTCATCCTTCGTTAAATCAAGGCCACCCCTAAGGCACTCATATACAACTCGACCATAGTTTTTACCAGATAAGCCTAATTTAGGTTTAATGGTACAACCAAGAAGAGGTCTTCCATATTTGTTTAAACGATCTCTTTCAACAACGATTCCATTTGGTGGACCGCCGCAAGTTTTAATGAAAGCAATTGGGAATCTAATATCCTCTAGACGCAAGTGTCTTAGAGCTTTAAATCCAAAAACGTTTCCTACTAGGGATGTTAATACGTTTGTAATTGAACCTTCTTCAAAAAGATCTAAAGGATATGCAATAAAAGCATAAAAAGCTTCAGGATCTCCAGGAACGTCTTCGATTCGATAACAACGTCCTTTATAAAATTCTAAATCTGTAAGTAACTCGGACCAAACTGTTGACCAAGTACCTGTTGAAGATTCAGCCGCAACAGCTGCTGCAACTTCTTCTCTTGGAACACCTTCTTGACCTGTGCATTTGAAACAGGCTAGTAGATCGGTGTCTAGGGGCACATATTCAGGAGTCCAGTAGGTATCTCTGTACTCCTTTACCCCTGCATCATACTTCTTACTCATAAGGATAAATTTAGGTCTGTGTAGGGAAAATAATTATTGCGCAAAATTTATAAATCTTGCTTTACTTAATTAGTCCTTTTGACCAAGAAATTCACCATTGCCTAGAGCAGGTTCAACTTCTCTATGAGGACGAGCAATAATGTGAGCTGCAACTAAACCGTCACCAACTCTTTCACAAGCATCAGCACCAGCTCTTACAGCTGCATTAACTGCACCTGTCTCACCTCTAACTAATACTGTGACATAACCGCCACCTACGAATTCACGACCAATAAGACGAACTTCTGCTGCCTTGGTCATTGCGTCTGCTGCTTCAATTGCAGGTACAAGTCCGCGTGTCTCGATCATGCCGAGAGCGATACCCATTGTTTCTGTAGCCATTGCCTACTAATTACTAAATGTGGAATGTTCAATTCGAAGAATGCTTCATTAAGTACTTATAAGTCAAGCGTTTTCGAAAAAATGTCCATTAATGTTTTTTCTATCATTCATAAGTTAAACTTATCACCCTTGGTACTATTGATATGTTAAAACTTATGCAAATTAGTTAGTGCATCAAAACATACTGTTGTGTTAAGAAAAAATTTACATTATGTTATTTCCGTACGAGGCAGGCCCTGTCTACACAGGTGTGGAATGTTCAACCTTTCCTGTCTCCGTATCTAGCTTTAAAGTAAGATAATATTCACAATAATTTATTCGTTATTTTGAACCTTCCAGTTCTAACAATTGCTAGTGGTAACACAAAAAAAGTATCTGAAATCTCAGAGATGTTAGATGTTTTGTCATTAAGAGTAGAGAAGCAGCCAGAATATTTAAATGTCGAAGAGACTGGAAACACATATTTTGAGAATGCACTTCTAAAAGCAAAAGCAGCTGCTTTAGAGACAAAAACTTGGGCATTGGCGGACGACTCGGGACTTGAAGTGGATATTTTAGATAGTCGACCAGGTATATATTCTGCTCGATACGCCAAAAACAATGTTGAAAAAATCAAAAAATTAATTAATGAACTTTCTGATAGTCCCTACAGGAGCGCAAGATTTATAAGTTGTATGGTTTTATGTGATCCCTCAGGAAAATTAGTGAAGGATGCAACTGGAATATGCTGGGGAGAAATTCTTAAGGAACCAAAATATCCAAATGGAGAGTTCGAATCTATTTTTTGGGTAAAAGAAGCTCACTGTGTTTATGGAGAGCTCTCACAATCACAACTTAGTAAATTAGGAAGCAGGGGTAAAGCCGCCAAAATTATGTCACCTTATTTAAAAAAAGAAATTGGTTTAAATTAAAAAAAATTCTCAATAATTTGAAATTTCATCAATTGCTCTAATAGAGGCAGCCGCTGCTTCTTCTACATCTCCCTCTTTCCCTGCGAGAGTTAATCTACCAAAAGCGCCGACTGCCTTTACATCAACAACAGTTATATTTGATGCTTTTTCTGCTTCATTTGCGGCTTTTAAGACATAACCAGCCGGTTCAGTTTCTAATATAAACATACTCATTCCAGCTTGGATCATTGATCCACTTCTGTTTTGTCTATTTATTAAAACAGAATGATCTGGGGTAATAGCTCGAATAACTTCTGTCCAACTCGTTGAAGGTTTAGTTCTTTTTCTAACTTCACTACCAATTGCATCAAGAACAACATCCCCAGAATGCAAAACAGTACTTTGATCTTTGTGATAAAGAGCAAGAGAACCAAATGCTCTTTCAACAATCATCTGACCAAGTCTTACATTACTAGCCTTTAAGGCAATATCTGTGACTCTATGAACCGCCATCCCAGGTGAAACTTCCATCCAAAGACATGAATCCCCAGGAATTGGCAAAAAACCTCTACTAACCGTTCCCATATATGCAGCCAATTGAGGCTGAAGAGAATCTAAAAAAACATATGTTCTTAACTCAATTTGTTCAACTTGACTTGCTTGTCTGGATACCAAAGACTTTTCTGAATCAGTTGTAATAAAACAGCTTGCACCACTGGCCTGAGATTGCACCTCAGATCCTGTAACAAGAGAACTCCCTTTTTTCCGTTCCCCTCTTTTTAAACTAGAAGTTGGTTCCATTCAAGCGACTATAACGGATAATGGTTCATTTTTTCTATTAATTTTTACTTGCATGCTTCCCACAAAACGATAACGTCAAGTAAAAGATATTCATTTTTATGGGAACTTCTCAAAAAAAAGAACCAAATTTTTCTGGTACTGAAAAAGAATTAACTCCTGATCAAACACTTGGATTAGTTAGCCTAAGCTTGATGCAAAAACTATCTCAGAAAGACCCATCTTTTAGTTGGTTAGAAGAAGATAAATTTGAGAAAGTAAATCTTAAAAAACTTAGAAATAGATTGGAGTTAACGCAATTAGCTATTAATACTGGAGCACCTTTAACCACTTCAGAAGTAACAGCTTTAATTGGTGCAAAGCCCGGAAAATCTAAGTTAGAAAGAGCAGGATTATTAGCAACGAAAATAGCTAGAAACGTATGGAAACTTTCAAAAATAAGTCAAGGAAATTCCTTCTACAGAAATTAAAATACGCCCTAAAAATAGTTTTTATAATTCTCATTTAAGTATTTAAACATTCATATAAGTTTTTCAAATGTGTTCATTTTGTAAGAGAACTTATAAATTACTTTCTTAAATTAAAAAGTTTATGCAAGCTTAAAATATAAGCTCTTAAAAATTCTTAATGAGTAAAGTTGAATTTAATAAGGAAACTGGGCCTAGGGAAGTTTTTTGCGGTTTAACTTCAATAGTTTGGCTCCACAGAAGAATGCCAGATGCGTTTTTTCTTGTAGTAGGCTCGAGGACATGTGCTCATTTAATTCAAAGCGCTGCTGGAGTTATGATTTTTGCTGAGCCAAGATTTGGGACGGCTATTCTTGAAGAAAAAGATCTTGCTGGTCTTGCTGATGCTCATGAAGAATTAGATCGAGTGGTTAATGATCTTATTTCAAGAAGACCAGAAATAAAAACTCTTTTTCTAGTAGGATCATGTCCAAGTGAAGTAATCAAACTAGATCTTGCAACTGTCGCAGAGAAATTAAATAAAAGATTTTTAGGTAAAGTTAGATTCGTTAATTACTCTGGCAGTGGGATAGAAACAACTTTTACCCAAGGAGAGGATGGCGCCTTAAAAGCTTTAATTCCATTGATGGAGTCTTCAAATGAGGAGAAATTATTATTAGTTGGAACTCTTGCAAATAATGTTGAGGATAGGTTTAAAAAGATTTTCGGAAATTTAGGTATTTCAAATGTTGAAAGCTTTCCACCAAGGCAATCAACAGAATTACCAAAGATTGGCAAAAACACAAAAGTATTACTAACTCAGCCTTATTTAAGTGATACGATTCGAGATCTTAAACATCGTGGTTGTGAAATAATTTCGGCTCCATTTCCTCTAGGTATCGAAGGAAGTACTAAATGGTTTTTAGCTGCAGCCAAAGCTTTTAAAATTAGTGAACTTAAAGTTCATGAAATTATTTCCCCTTTAATCAATAGGGCAAAACTTGCTCTTGAATCTCACAAGGAAATACTTAAGGGGAAAAGATTATTTCTTCTTCCTGAATCGCAACTGGAAATATCTTTGGCAAGATTTTTGCATAATGAATGCGAAATGAATCTTATAGAAGTAGGCACTCCTTATCTAAATAAGGATTTAATGAAAGAGGAGATTAATTTATTACCTGATAATACAAAAATTGTCGAAGGGCAACATGTAGAAAAACAATTAGATCGAGTAAGGGAATCTAATCCAGACTTAGTAGTTTGTGGCATGGGTTTAGCTAACCCACTTGAAGCGGAAGGAATTAGTACTAAGTGGTCGATAGAAATGGTATTCAGTCCAATTCATGGTATTGATCAAGCCGCAGATTTGGCAGGTCTCTTCTCTAAACCATTAAGAAGGAATCAAATACTAACTTCAAAAACTTTAGTAACTAATTAACAGACTATGGAATTAACTCTATGGACATATGAAGGGCCACCACATGTTGGGGCGATGAGAATCGCCTCTTCAATGAAAGAAATACATTATGTGCTTCATGCCCCTCAAGGAGATACATATGCAGATCTTCTTTTTACAATGATTGAGAGAAGGGGGCAGAGGCCTCCAGTAACTTATACGACTTTCCAGGCTAGAGACCTTGGAGGCGATACAGCTGAATTAGTGAAGAAAAATATTAAGGAAGCTGTAGAACGATTTAAACCCAAAACTCTTTTAGTTGGAGAAAGTTGTACGGCAGAACTAATCCAAGACCAACCCGGAGCTCTTGCAAAAGGGATGGGGTTTGATATGCCAATTGTTAATCTTGAATTACCTGCCTATAGCAAGAAAGAAAATTGGGGGGCTTCAGAAACTTTTTATCAATTAGCAAGAACTCTTTTAAAAGAAAAAGTAAATTCTTCAGAAAAAATAAATCCCCTAAGGTGGAAGGAATTAGGTCGCAGACCAAAAGTCAATATACTTGGTCCTTCATTGCTTGGATTTAGATGTAGGGATGATGTTATCGAAATCCAACGAATACTCTCAGAACAAGGAATAGATACAAACGTTGTTGCTCCATTAGGTGCTAGTCCAAATGATATTGAAAGACTAATTGATGCTGAAATAAATATTTGTCTTTATAAAGAAATTGCTGAAGCATCATGTGAATGGCTTAAACGGAACTTTGGAATGGAATATACAAACACTATTCCAATTGGAATAAAAAATACAATCGAATTTATAAATGAAGTCCACAATAAGTTGGATCTCCCTTTGAGTAATAAAGAAGAATTAGAAAACAAATCAAAACTTCCTTGGTATTCAAAATCAGTTGACTCAAATTATTTAACTGGCAAAAGAGTTTTTATTTTTGGTGATGGAACTCATGCTATCGCGGCTGCAAAAATTGCCAAGGATGAATTAGGTTTTGAAGTAGTTGGTCTTGGGACATACAGTAGGGAAATGGCAAGACAAGTAAGAGCAACTGCAAAAGAACTAAATGTAGAAGCTTTAATTACTAATAATTATTTAGAAGTAGAAGATGCAATGAAAAAAGCCGCACCTGAACTAGTTTTAGGGACTCAAATGGAAAGGCATAGTGCTAAGAGACTTGGCATTCCATGTTCAGTAATAAGCACACCAATGCATGTTCAAGATGTTCCTGCAAGATACAGTCCACAAATGGGATGGGAAGGAGCAAATGTAATTTTTGATGATTGGGTACATCCCTTAATGATGGGATTAGAAGAGCATCTTATCGATATGTTTAAACATGACTTTGAGTTTGTCGACGGTCATCAAAGCCATTTAGGACATACCGCTTCAAAAACAAAGGATTTAATAAGTTCTGATGATAAAAAAGATAATAATCCTAAAGAGGGCATTATCTGGACTGAATCAGGTAGAGCTGAGTTAACAAAAGTTCCATTTTTTGTAAGAGGTAAAGTTAAAACGAATACCGAAAAATATGCAATCTTGAGAGGAATTCCAGAAATAAGCGATGAAACCCTTTACGATGCCAAAGCATATTTTAGTTAATTCTTTTACTAATAAATTCTAATTTAGTCATGAGTATTTTCACTCATAACTTAACAGATTAAATCCCAAAAATGTAGTAATAAGAATATATTTTGCACTTTTGATACAAATAAATAAATATTTGTTTAGAAATATATTTCATGGGTATTTACGCTGCAAGAATATAAACAATTAATGTGTTTTTAAGCTTTAAATGACAAGTACTATAAA
The DNA here is from genome assembly GCA_902626435.1 of uncultured Prochlorococcus sp. Taxonomy (GTDB): domain Bacteria; phylum Cyanobacteriota; class Cyanobacteriia; order PCC-6307; family Cyanobiaceae; genus Prochlorococcus_A. The sequence goes on along the minus strand of CACOFO010000007.1, from coordinate 33,899 downwards.
TAAACCTCTTGATGGGGAAGGGAGTGTTCAAGTAAAGCAAGATCCTAAAATAAATATCGAAGAAGGGGCTTTAGTTATTGCCGTATACGGAAAGGGCGGTATCGGGAAATCAACTACATCATCAAACCTATCTGCAGCATTCTCAAAATTAGGGAAAAAGGTTCTACAAATTGGATGTGATCCAAAGCACGATAGCACTTTTACTTTGACTCATAAAATGGTCCCTACAGTTATCGATATTCTTGAAGAGGTAGATTTTCATAGCGAAGAATTGAGACCAAACGATTTCATGTTTGAAGGCTTTAATGGCGTAATGTGCGTTGAAAGTGGAGGCCCTCCTGCTGGGACAGGTTGCGGGGGATATGTAACTGGTCAGACAGTTAAGCTTTTGAAAGAACATCACTTACTTGAAGATACTGATGTTGTTATATTTGATGTCCTTGGAGACGTTGTTTGCGGGGGGTTCGCAGCTCCATTGCAACATGCAAATTATTGTCTAATTGTTACTGCTAATGATTTCGATTCAATATTCGCAATGAACAGAATAGTTTCTGCAATCAAAGCAAAAGCAAAAAACTATAAAGTGAGATTGGGTGGGGTAGTAGCAAATAGATCAAAAGATACAGACCAAATTGATAAATTTAATGAAAGAACAGGTTTAAAAACCATGGCTCATTTTAAAGATGTAGATGCAATCCGAAGATCGAGACTAAAAAAATGTACAATCTTTGAAATGGAACCAACTGAAGATGTTATTGAAGTTCAAAATGAATATTTATCTCTTGCCAAAAATATGCTTGAAAACGTAGAACCTTTAGAGGGAAATCCACTTAAAGATAGAGAAATTTTTGATTTATTAGGATTTGATTAGTCTAAATTAATCTAGTCCAACCAATTTTTTTGTTAGATCATAGGTTTGTAGGGAGGTCTTCGTATCAATTATTCTTTTTGACAACTTTTGAGAAAAAGCTTTTCTGCCAGTTTTTTGACGATTTCCCCAGCTCCAGTGTACCGATGGTTTAGCAAATTCTTCATAAGTTGCAACCTGGGCGACCCTCTCTCCTGCTAACCTTTGTGAAACATATCCTTTAGTGATGAATTTTTGAAATATCGGAAAAAGGAATCTAAATAACCAAGGGGTATCTCTAAAAAGTTTTGTATCGGCAACACATCCAGGATATAGAGAATTTACAATAATTTTCTCTGCAGGATATCTTTTTGACAATTCCTGAACGGTTACCATATTGCAAAGTTTACTATCTTTATATGCTTTACCAGGTTTGAATTTCTTTCCATTCGCCATACTTATTGGGGATAAGAAACCATTTTTGAATCCAGATAAATCTCCCAAATCAGCTGGAGCAGGGACGGGGATCCTTCCTCCAAGTTCTGAATAATTAGCCGTAACAGTCCCCATTACTGTAATTCTTGGCTTGAATAGAGTTGAATTGCCATTTAAAACAATTTCTCTTTCTGAAGATAAAATATTCTCTATAAGAAGGTTTATCAAAAGAAAATGCCCAAAATGATTAACTGCCATAGAGTTTTCGAACCCCTGTGGAGACCTTTCAGGTCTCTTTAGTCTCGGTTTATAAACTGCTGCATTACAAATAAGAGAATTTATTGGTCTTTCAAATTTTTCTAATATCTCATTGCAACCTTTCCTCACATCATCCAAGTCAGAAAGATCTATTTCTATAAAGTGAACATTTGCAACTTCCTCTTTTGTCAAGAATTCCTCAGCTATTTTTATAGCTCTTTTATTTGATCGATTCACAGCAATAACCTCCCATCCGAATCTTAATAGAGGTTTTAGAGTATTTAACCCAATTCCTGAAGTTGTTCCTGTTATGAGGACTAAACCCTTAATGTTCTTACTCACTAGCAAAAAAGTTAATAGAAAAGTGAAAAGAAGAATGACTCTAGATCATCCTTATCATCGCCATATTACTCTGATAATGTCCCTAGAAATTATTTGATCCTGATCCTTCATAAATCTTTGCTCACCTTCGGACGAAAATAAATCATCAAACTTATTTGTTAAAACCGTAAATCTATATTTTTCGGATAAAAACGAATCTTGAATTTCTCTTAATCTGTTCAACCTTACTTTGGCACTATAGCCAAGTTTAGTTAGACTTATTATTGCTAAAAGGGAAAAGCAAATTTTTATAATTAAAGAAATCAAAGATACAAAATCATCCTGTTTCTGTTGTTTTTTTATAAATACAGACCCTAGATATTTTTTGTAAAAGATACTTTTTTTATAAAAAGATTTTGACAAATTGAGTATTTGATATTTTACTGAATAAATCAATTCAGTCTTATTATATTTTTACCTCATAAATTTGATTTTTTCTAATATACTTTAGTTCCTACCTAAACTAATTCCTAGTCTAAGAGCTAAAACTCCTGCATGCATAACTACTATTAGGCTTAGTACAATAAGATTTATTGTTTGAGTTGACTCCATGTTAAAAAAATATTTCCTTTATTCTCCACCGAAAAGAGGAGATTTGAAACACTATTACAAAATGATGTAACGTAATTAACAAATTGAAAGAAAATATTTATTGAAAATTATCATAAATATACCTACAAAGTAAATTTTGGGAATAGAGAATCAGGCTTTAATTTTTTCTACAAATAATTTACCTGGATTTGATCAAATGGCTTTAGATTTAAGTTCTTTAGATCAGACAATTTCGAATCCTGAAATAATTTTCACATTGAGGTTCTACTATTGGACTGGAGATTGGCTTTCAATTGGCTATCACCAAAAGGAAATTCCTCTTCATTGGGCAAATTTATTATCAAATGGGGAAATTAATATTGTAAGACGTCCCTCTGGAGGAGGAGCAGTTTTGCATTCAGGAGGCATAACATATGCATTAACATTTAAAAAAACTTACTATAAAGTCCTAAGTTACAAAATGGTTAATAATTGGTTAATTAAAAGTTTTAGAGAATTAGGTCTAAATTTACGCTATGGTCATCTACGAAAGTCAAGCATTAAAACAAATTGTTTTGGGACTTCATTAATTTCTGATTTAGTTGATCAGGATGGTTTTAAGAGAATAGGAAGTGCTCAATTTCGTAAAAAAGGTGCATTCCTTCAACATGGAGAGATTCAAACAAATCCTTCAAAAGATTTATGGTTCAAATTATTTAAAGAAGAAGCTCCATCAAAAGTAAATTTAGAACTAACAAATGATGAAATAGTTCAATATTTAAGAAATTCATTCCTAAAGGATAAATCAAATATAGATTTTAAAAATATTGCCATAGATAATAAAAATATTAGAAAATTTTTATGAAATGAATTATTAAAGATCTCCTCTCTGCTTCATTAAATTAATTATTCTTGGCAATTCAATTCCTAAGGGGTAATGATTTTTAAAGTTTAATTTGTTAACAATCTCTGAAGGCAAATTAAACCCTAACTTATTCAATACGAAGCTTCCAATTTTTGTCCTATCAATTATCCCTAAAGGGATTTCTGCAGCATTGAGAACCAATAAAAAACCTTCACTTGTTTCTTCAAGTCTTTCTATAGTTTTCCATAATTTATCGTTACAAGATACACTTACAAAACTATCGATTGGTTTCTTAAAATCTCCAATAAAGTTCCGTTCCCATTTCTTTAAGGAAACAGTTTTTAAAATATTCTCATCAACAAAACCAGTCCATCTACCATTATCCGTAACAAAAAAATATTTATCTGATGCATCCTTTTTATTTTTTATTAATTTATTAAATTCTGAGAAATTAAAATCGTATTCAATTTTCCTCAAAGGCTTTAATTTAAGCTCAGAAACTTTACTAAATTTAAGTATGTTTTCAATTTTAAAAAATTGACTTTCAGATTTTGAAGAATTAACTCCAAACAAGCCCAAAAAAGAAAGAATAAAACCAAAATAAAAGTTAAATTTAAATAAACAAACTATCCCAAAAAATAAAACAAAAAAAGATAAGAATAAATTTACTTTATTGAGGAAATTTCTTCCTTTATTTTTACTTCCTGAGAAATACCAAATAATACTTTTTAATAAATTTCCTCCATCTAAAGAACCTATTGGAATCAAATTTAAGAAACCTAAGAATAAATTAAATATACCGACTCTAGAAATTACATTAATCGCTATTTGTTCTCTAGATACACTGTAATTACTAATTATAAGAAGGATTAATGCTGTAGCGAAACATAAAAGAGGTCTAACAATTGCAATTTTTATATTACCTAAAGCAGTTTGACAATACTTATCTATTTGGAAAATTGCTCCTAGAAAATAAAAAGTAATTTTTTTTATTTTTACACCCTGATTAAGAGAAACAAAAGTATGAAAAACCTCATGAATAATAATTGAAGACAATAAGAAAAAAGAAGTTAAAAATCCTATAATCCAAGCTTCTTTAGTATTGTAAATATCTCCTGAGGTGAAATTAACCTGATTACTAATACTCCATGAGAATAAGAAGAGAATAGCAAACCAATAAGGATGAATTTTAAAGGGAATTCCCCATATTTTAAAAATTTGCCAACTTCTCAAAAATAATCTCCGCTATATTATTCAATAGTATTAATTTTACATACAAGGTAATTAAATTATATGCCCAAGACTAATACTTTAATTAAAATTTGTGGCCTAACGTCAGAAGAACAAGCTCTTCAAATCGCAAAATTAGGAGCGCATGCTATCGGCATTATTTCAGTGGAAGAATCGCCAAGATATTTATCTGCTGAAATTAAGAAAAAGATTTTTAAAACCTTAGAAAGGTTGTATCCAAAAATCGAGAGGGTATCAGTTGTGCAAAATTGTCCCATAGATTTAATTCTTAAAAATTTCTTAGGCACCCCAAGTGAAACTATCATTCAATTACATGGAGATGAAGATATTGATTATTGCAAAAAAATAAGGGAAAGAATTCCAAATATTGGCCTTTGGAAGGCTTTCAGAATTAAAACGGAAAAGGACTTGGATAAAATAAAACCTTTTGAAGATTTAGTAGATGGAATACTACTTGATTCTTGGAATAGAGAAACTTATGGAGGCTCAGGGAAAAAAATAAATTCTATTTATCTAAAAGATTTGCAATTTAGCAAACCATGGTGGTTAGCTGGTGGAATATCAATTGAATGGATCGATGAAATTTTAAGTGATATAAGACCTGATGGATTAGATATCTCTAGTAGCATTGAAGTTTACCCTGGGGTAAAGAATTTAGAAGCAACAAGAAATCTTATTGATAAAATTAAAAATTGAAATTTAAGTGAGTGTTATTAAAGAATAAATATTAAATAAGTCTTAATAACAAGCCATACCGTTAGGTTGCTGTTTAACTAACTCAAAAAATTCCTGCTTAAGGCTATGATCATGTCTAAAGTCTCCTCTTACTATAGAATTTATCATGCTGGTATTAGGCTCTTTTACTCCTCTCCAACACATACAATAATGCTTAGCCTTAACTAAAATTGCAAGGCCTTTGGGTTCGCATAATTTCTCTATTTCATCAGCAAGTATCATTACAGCTTCTTCCTGAATATGAGGCCTAGAAAAGACCCAATCAGCTACTCTTGCAAACTTGGAGATTCCTATTACTTTATCTCCGGGCTTAATGCCAATCCAACAATCACCAATAATGGGGACCATATGATGGGAGCAAGCAGAGCGGACACTAATAGGGCCAAGCGTGTATATTTCATCTAATTTCTTTGCATTAGGAAAATCAGTAACATTAGGTCGCTTTTGATATCTACCTTTAAATACTTCTTGCAAATACATTTTTGCAACCCTCTCAGCTGTCTCCTGGGAGTTATGGTCGTTGTCTATATCAATGACTAGTGATTTAAGTAAATCTTTTACTTTTGTTGCCACTTCCCTTTGGAGAATATCTAGTTCACCTGGATTAATAAAATCAGAAATATTATCATTAGCATGAAATCTTTTTTTATTAAGTTTTAATCTACCTCTAATTATTTCAGAGATAAGTTTGTTGCTAATATTGTCTTCAAAAGTTTTTTTAATATTATCGTTGGGTAATGTAGAGGTCATAGAATTGTTATCAGAAAAATAATCTGCAAACTTAATTACTTTATATTCTCAAGTGCTATCTTGCCTATTCACTATATCACACATGAACGTTCATTAGAGAGAAGGAGAAGCAAAAAAAATCACTGTTTTAAGATTAAGCAGATAAAAAGTACGATTAAAAGGCTCCACCAGAAGGCATCAAAGTCAAGTCTTCAATTAATTGAGATTCAGGTTTCTGAGCCATGTATAAAATAGTATCTGAAACCTCACTTGAGGAAAGCATAGAAGTTCTATCAAAATCAGAATTGATTGTTTCAGAGTCCCAAAGAGGAGTATTTACTGAACCAAGAGTTATTGTACACGCTTTTATTGAATTAGATCTCTCCTCTTCCCTCAAGCATTTAGTAAACATCGCTAATGCAGATTTTGAAACACAATAAGCTCCCCATTTAGGGAACGCATTATATGAAGCATGACTACTAACATTAATAACTAAACCACCATTTTTTCTCATTTGGGGAATTATTGAGCAGCAAATTTGAAAAACACTTGTGAGGTTTATTTGAATAGTCTGTTCCCATTGACCTAAATCCATTTCAACTAAAGATCCATTAAATGCACAACCAGCATTATTTATCAAAACTGAAGGGCACCCATATTTCTTAATTGCTTCCTTAACACAATTATCTATTTCTAGAGGATTAGATAAATCACATTTAACTAGGCTAATTTTAGACTTAGTAGTCAATAGTTCACTCTTTAGTTTCTTCATTGATTCCATATTCCTAGCAAGTAAAATTAAATCCCATCCAGCATTAGCAAAAGTAATTGCTGTGGATCTACCAATACCTTTCGTAGCACCAGTTATAAAAGCTAATTTCAATTTATTCAGTTTATTGAGGAATTTCACTATAAATCTCTTCAATATTATTGGCTTCGATAAATTTACCTAAAACCCTAAACTTTTTATATCTTTCCTCAATTAGTTCATCTTTTGTCATTTGCAGTAAGGTATTAAGATGTTTCTCAATAGCTTCTTTCAGTGTATTACCAGCATCTAAAGGAGCCCAATTGTTTCCACCAGAAGGCTCTGGTAATACTTCATCGATTACCCCCAATTTAAGTAAGTCTTTACCTGTGATTTTCAGTGCAGATGCAGCTTCTGGGGCCTTTGCAGCATCTCTCCACAAAATCGATGCACATGCTTCTGGGCTTGCAACTGTATAAACACTATGTTCAAACATTAGTATCCTATCAGCAACACCTATTCCAAGTGCTCCTCCAGAACCACCTTCTCCAATGACAGTAGCCACAATTGGGACTTTCAATCCAAACATCTCTCGAAGATTTCTTGCAATCGCTTCCCCTTGACCTTGTTCCTCAGCTTTTAAACCAGCATAAGCTCCAGGAGTATCAATAAATGTAAGAATTGGCAAAGAAAATCTATTTGCATGCTGCATTAATCTAAGAGCTTTTCTGTAACCTCCTGGTTTTGCCATCCCAAAGTTTCTTACTACATTTTCTTTTGTATCCCTACCTTTCTGATGCCCTAACATCAACACTGGTCTATTATTTATCGAACCTATCCCCCCAATTAGGGCCATATCATCGCCACCATTTCTATCTCCATGTAATTCGATCCAGTCATCACAAAACATCTGAACAAAGTCCAAAGTACTAGGTCTTTGAGGATGTCTAGCCACCTGAATCTTTTGAGCAGGAGTGAGAGATTTAAATATTTCTTCTCTTCTCCTAGCAGCTAAGGTTTCAAGTTGTAGAAGCTGTTGACTAACATCTACCTCTGAATCTCGAGCTAATTCTTTAATTTGCTCTATTTGCTTCTCAAGTTCAACGAGAGGCTTTTCAAAATCAAGGAGGTAACGTTTAGCCATAATTTAGACAGTTAATACTTTAGGCTGTTTATCAAGTCCAATCGCAGAAAAACCATGCTTTAAAGAAGCTGCTCCAATGAATTCCATCTTTTCAAGGGAAATATTATTTCTTCCCCAACTAAAGTTTGTATGACACTTTTCAAATTCTAAAATCATAGCTTCTGCAAAGCAAGCAAACATCTCTCTCTGAGGGTTTTGCATTTCCGCAAGTTCCATCATATTCCAACCAATATCATTGAAAAACTCTACTATACCGCCTTTTAAAACATGAATATTTTCACCCTGAAATTTCTCATCAAGATTTTTGGGGTATCCACCATCAATCATTAAACATGGTTTTTTTAAGTTATCAGTATCAATTTCAATAGTTTTAGGCATACTTGCAACCCATACAACAATATCGGCTAGAGGTAATGCGTCATCTAAACTAGTTATGGTGCCACCATCTAATTCTTTTTGTAACAGCGCTAATGGTTCTTGTTGTCTTGCCACCATAAGAAGTTCTGAAATCCCAGTTTTATTGATAAGCCATCTACAAACTGCACTACCAATATCACCTGTAGCACCAATTACAGCAACAGTTGCTTTTTTAAGGTCTATCCCAATACGAGGCGCATTTATTTCTAGTTGCTTACAAATAACCCAAGCGGTATGAGTATTGCCAGTAGTAAACCTTTCCCACTCTAACGAAGTATTTCTAATTTGTTTATGTTGTAGAAGATTAAAATTCTCGAAGATAATAGAAGTAAATCCCCCTAAAGCGGTAATATTAATTCCTTTTTTCTGAGCTAGTTCCATAGCATTAAGTACTTTTCTTCTAGCGGTTTTAAACCTAGAAAGCATTTCAGGAACAAAGCAAGAATCTATATAGGAACCTTCAATAGATATTCCAGTAGCACTCTTAACTTCTACATTCTCAACCAACTGAGGAGGAGCTGTACACCAAACATCTAGGTCACCATCAGCAATATGATCAAAGCCTAGTAACGAGGCTTTTCTTTTTGCATCTTCAAAACTAGTAGAGTGGCCTATTAACCCAAACATTTAAAATTTATTAATGATTTCTATACAATGTTATGAAGAATAGCACAGTAGTAACTACTTAAAAAGAAAGATTAATTATTAAAATTTTTAGTTTTAGTAGAAATTTAATTAGACGATAGCTGACATAGCCATTCTCGCAATTTCTCTATTATCTAGACCTATCTCCATTAATGTATCTTGATAAGCAATCATAAATTCTTCCATTAATTCTTCTTTGTCCATAGCTAAAACTGATGCGTCATTTGCTACTTCATCTAACATCTTTTTAATTAAAGGAAGGTTTACTTTATTAGCTTTCATTAATTCCTCTTTACAAGTAGATAAATTCTCTTTAAGCCACTCTTGACCATAATTTAAATGAAGATATTCATCTTTAACCACTCCCTCGGTTATTTTTTTTGCAAAAGGATCCGCAACTCTTATATAAACATTATATGCAGAAATTGCAAAAGCTTCTATTAAAATGGCTTGTATTAAAAGACATGTTGTTAAATTTCCTTTTTCAAGAGCAATTTTAAAATTACCATGTAATTCAGAAAAGAATTTTTTAGCAAATTCCATATCAGCTTCTACGCCTAAATTCCTTCCACATGCCGTAAAGCCTTTTTTATGTTTCATTTCCATTCTCGCTAATTTAGTTAACTCTTCTAACTCATTTGGTATTAAAGTTGCTATTGAAATGTAATTATCATGAGCCTCCTGCTCTCCCTCTATAACGATTGCATTTATTCTGCTATATGCATCCTTATAAGAATCTGTAGTGAAGTCGGGCAAATCTAAAGAAATCGTATTAGTCGATTCTTGAATGGTTTTTTTATTTGATTCTAGAGTTTGCATGTCAGTAAGCTTTAGTTCATTATGCATGAATATTACATGATTATAGTGAGTTTATTTAAATATCATGAAAATAGTTTCAATTATTTAAGTCGCATTTTTTACTTAAACTTATTTAAGAATTATTTGGCCAATCTGATTGCATCAGATTCATAATCATTTTGAACCAATGATTAATCAACAATTCCTTCAAATTTTTTCCTAAAGACTCATTTGCTCCTCTGCTATCCCCTATAACTCCTGATTTACTGAAGTCGTCAGTAAACCAAGCAGTTGGTGCATTGCCCTCTAGACTCCAACCTTCTGGGATTTGTCCTTTGATATCCTCATTTGGGCGTTCATCACCTACTAATTCTGGTTTTAAAGCGAGCATCAAACTCGTTTCAGCTAAGGAAGCATGAAGCCCATCCTCGATCTCAGTTTTTGTTAACAATTCACTTAATCCATTAACACCACTCCATAAGAAACATGGGAAAACTGCTATCTCAGGTGCTATATTTCTTAGCTCTCTAGCAGCTGTATTTAGTAATGAGATTTGACCTCCATGCCCATTAATCAATACCAATCTTTTAAAACCCATTTCAGATAGTTGACCTCCGACTTGCTTAATCATTGAGGTTATTAAATTGGAGGAAAGTGAAATTGTCCCAGCGAAACCCTTATGTTCTGGAGAAAAACCAATATATTGGGTTGGAAGTTTTTTTAATGGCATATCGGCAGGGAATAATTTAAAAACTTCGCTAACGATTTCATCAACAAAAATACTATCTGTAGCAAGAGGCAAATGCGGCCCATGTTGCTCAACTGCGCCAAATGGCCAAATCACTGTTGATCTTTTGTCTTTTGCAACACTCTCAATTTTTTGCCAATTTAAATATTCAAATTTATTAGGTATTGGTTTAAAGTTCATTAATTTTAATTTTGAGTACTAACATTTAGAGTATGTTAATAATTAATTATTCTTATTTTACCTACGATGGGAGTCAGTAATAAAAATGCCCAAGATAATATCCAACCAAAGGGCAATAAAAAACCTCTTCAGGTACTTCGCATAAGCAAGAAAGATACTCAAAAAAAACCTCAAGAAATAGATAATGAGCAATACAATTCCCCAGAAGAAATTAAAAAAGAAAATATCGCAATCAAACCTCAAATAATTAATGATGATTCAGAAAAAGAAATTTTGGACAGTAATGAAAACACTAAGACTTTAGATATTTCTAAAGAAGACTTAAATAGACCCGTTAATTTTTCTGAGCAAAACACAGATTTTCAATTAGAAAGAACAGTTGATGAATTCGATTTTGATGAAAGTGCTTTTTTGGAGGCTTTAAATGCAAATGAGCCAATTGGGGCTACAGGAGAAACAATTTCAGGGAAGGTTATAGCAATCGAAAGTGATGGACTATATGTTGATATTGGTGGGAAAGCACCAGGTTATATGCCCAAAAAAGAATGTGGTTTAGGAGTCATAACTAACTTTAAAGAAAAATTTTCCATAGGTCTTGAAATGGAAGTTTTGGTTATCAAAGAACAAAATGCTGACGGGATGGTAACCGTGAGCGCTAGGGCATTAATTATCAGACAAAGTTGGGAGAAAGTATCAAGTTCTGCAAAAAATGGAGAATTAATTGACGTTTTAATTAATGGATTTAACAGAGGTGGGCTTACGTGTGATGTAGATGGATTGAGAGGATTCATCCCAAGATCCCAACTTGAAGATGGTCAAGATTATCAATCTTTTGTTGGCAAAACTCTAAAAGTAGCGTTTCTTGAGGTGAATCCAGAATCCAGAAAATTAGTTCTCTCTGAAAAGAAAGCATCATTAGTCTCTAAACTTACAAGTCTAGAATTAGGTCAATTAATTGAAGGAGAAGTTTTAGCTGTAAAACCATATGGCTTTTTTATAGATTTAGGTGGAGCAAGTGGACTTCTTCATCAATCCTCACTAACAAATGGATCGATTCGTTCTTTAAGAGAAGTTTTTAGAGAAGGGGAAATTATAAAAGCTTTAATATCAGAAATTGACCTTGAAAAAGGGCGCATTAGTCTTAATACAGCACTCCTAGAAAACTCTGCGGGAGAATTAATTATTGATAAGCAAAAAGTTATGCTAGAGGCATCAGAGAGAGCACTAAAAACTAAAGCTCTCTTCGATAAAAAAGAACAAAATAAATGAACATCAATAAAAAAATAGAGTCAAGTCGCAAACTAAAAGTTTCAGACTGGGAATTAGACTTTTACTCTAGACCAATTATTGAATCAAATGGAAAAAAAAGGTGGGAGTTAATTATTTGCTCTACAAAAAGTTTTAAAACAGAGGATATTTTTCTTTGGAATAAAAAATGCCCTGCCAATGAAGTTAATTCAATATGGCTTACGAAGTCACTAAATGAAGCAATAAGTGAGGCAAAAAAACAAGGGTGGGCGAAACCTTCAATAGTTCGATTCTGGAGGTCGTCAATGAAATCGATCATTAAGAAATCACTAGAGGCCGTAAATATTGAGGCTCTTGTAAGTAGGAGAACTTATGATTTATTCGATAGAATCGATTTCTTTGAAAAAGATATTTATCCGAATGAAAAAGGTTATGTAAGGGGTGTGTTAGCTCCTACTTTTAGTTCAAAAATGGAAAACGCTCCTAAACCTCTACCAGAAGCAGTGAGGGGTGATGCTTTAACTATCTCTGAAATATCAATTGGCGAATTAAAATCAGCAGAAAATTGGCCTATGGAATTTGGAGATATTTTCCCAATTCAGCAAGATTTAGATGATGATTACTTTGTCCCAGGATTAAGACTTTTTAGCAAAGATAGATCTTTAGCACTTTCTGCATGGTTTAGTTGTTTAGAACCTATTAAATTAGTCATCAATAAAAACCAACTCATACTTGAAGCTTCAGAGAACGATAAGTGGCTGGTAACAGATTTGCCAGAAAAAGATGCAAACATTTTGAGTACAAAGTTTTTAGAGAATAAAAAAAATTCTTTTGGTTATCAATTTATTTCCATACAATCAACGCCATACATCGAAAAATTTGCAGGATTCTGGATCTTGAGAGATATTGAATTAATTTCATAAATTCATTTTAGGAGCGGGAACTATTCCTTACAAAGAAATATATTTCTCAAAAGCTGAAATTTTTATTCAAAACAAAAAATTTGAGTATTATGCATCACCTATCCTTAGTCAAAATAATTTCAAACATGCTTACTTTACGAAGTCTGGCTCTGAGAAATTTCTGCAATTATTAGGGAATCACTTTAATAAAAATTATATAAATTGTGTTTCCAATCAAATTCACAGTAATGTGATAGTGTTTGGATCACATTCTCAACAAGAAAGTAAGATAGATGCAGATGGTCTTGTGGGGAATAAATACAATCAAAACTTATGGGTATACACAGCTGATTGCATGCCAATATTTTTTGCAGATAAAAGGACAAGAAATGTAGCAGCCTTGCATTGTGGCAGAAAAGGTTTAGAAAAAAAAATTATAAAAAATCTGGTTAAAATTTTCGATGATTTCGGAACATCTAAAGATGACTTACTTGTTGCTATAGGACCAGCGATTTCGAAGGAACATTATCTACTTGATAAAATGACACTCAATGAATTTTATAAAAAGGCCGAAAACAGAAACATAACAATCAATTTGACTAAAACTGAAAAAGATCTTTGTTTTAGTGATTCAAATCACTTCAAAGAGCAAAACTTAAATCAACTTGATCTTAAAAGATCCGCTTATAGACAACTTTTAAATGAGAACATCCCTAATACAAATATAGACATCTCAAATTTGTGCACATATAAATTAAAAAATGAATTTAATTCCTATAGAAGGAGCAAAACAATCTCGAGGCAATGGAATTTTATTTGCTCATAGAGCTAGTTAACTAGGACAAATTTCACTAGTTAAGTCTTTAGCGACTAATAATTCTCTCATTTCCTTAGTACCTTTAATGTTAAAAACTTTTGCTAACAAAACATTCTCTTTGAAACCAAAAGGTTTTATTTTCACTTTGCTTCCCCTTGGAAATTCACTCTTAAGTAAATTAGTTGCTTCGAGCTCATCATTTTCATTTACGTCTACACAAAATAATCCAATAGTTAAATTCCTATTTTGATCACCGACCAAAATAGTATTTGAACTTTTAATTTGAAGGATTTCAGCTGATTTAACTATTACAGGATTTAGAACAATCAAGCAGACTATAATTATAAATTTTGATAATTTTTTCAATTCAGAATCAGCTAAGTTTTTAAATTATCTTAAAGTTAATTTTTTAAAATGAGGAATTTAAAAAAAAATTAGTCTTCACAATTAACATATCCAACCATTTGAGCATTACTTTTACCGGGAGGGACCATTGGATAACAATTTTCACTTCTTCTGACAAGGATATTAATCAAGGCAGGGCCGTCATGATCAAGAGCATCTTTAAATTCATTTTGTAATTGTTTTCTATTAGAAATTAAGTATCCTTTAACTCCAAAAGACTCAGCAAGTTTTACAAAATCAGGTTCACCGCAACTCATATCAGATGAGGAATATCTTTCATTGTAGAAACTTTCCTGCCATTGTCTTACCATCCCTTGCCAGCGATTATTTATAATAATCAATTTCACTTTAAAGCCATATTGAGATAAGGTTCCTAATTCTTGAATATTCATCAAGACACTCGCATCTCCCGCAATACAAATAACATCTGAATTAGGTAAGGCTGCCTTCACTCCAATAGCTGCTGGCAATCCAAAACCCATAGTTCCTAATCCTGCACTACTAATCCATTTTCTTGGAGAATTCCTAAGATATTGGGCAGCCCACATCTGATGTTGTCCAACGTCTGTAGTTACATAAGCTTCAGGTAAAAGTTCCCTTACTTTTAAAAGAACTTCCTGAGGATAAATTTCTCCTTTTTCAGGTGGTTCATACAAAGGGTGTTTATTTCTCCAAAAATCTATTTTTTCTAACCAGTTCTTCGTCTTAAAAGCAAATTTACTGTTGAGAGATTTTTCATTAATTTTGCGAACAGCTTTTGAAACGTCAGAGATAATTGCAACATCTACACGTCTATTTTTGTTAACCTCTGCTGGATCAATATCTATATGAATGACCTTTGCATTAGGAGCAAAAGTATCTAATTTTCCTGTCACCCTATCATCAAATCTAGCTCCAATAGCTACTAAAAGATCACATTCTGTAACGGCAAAGTTTGCGTAAGCAGTTCCATGCATCCCTAACATACCAACTGATAAGTTATCTTTTTCATCAAAAGCGCCCTTCCCCATTAAGGTAGTAGTTACTGGTATTTGATAATTATTGGCCAATGTTCTTATTTCATCATGAGCTCCTGAAGATATTGCCCCACCACCTACATAAAGAAGAGGTCTTTCAGACTCTTCTATCAATTTAATCGCTTTTTTGATATCACAATCATTTATATCTCCATTTCTTTTAAATCCATTAGGAATAATCTCACCGGGTAAAACTCTTTGGTAATTAAAGAATTCTTGACCCACATCCTTGGGGATATCAATCAAAACAGGGCCAGGTCTACCAGAAGAGGCAATAAAAAAAGCTTCTGAAACTACCCTTGCGATATCTGAAGGATCTCTTATTACCCATGAGTGTTTGACAATTGGAAGAGTTATACCAAAAATATCAGTTTCTTGGAAAGCATCAGTCCCAATGGCAGGTCTTGGAACTTGACCTGTAACGACTACAAGAGGGACTGAATCCATTTGAGCAGTTGCAATTCCAGTAACCAAATTTGTTGCACCTGGACCTGAGGTCCCAAAACATACTCCTACTTCACCTGTAGATCTTGCATATCCATCAGCCGCATGAGAACCTCCTTGTTCATGTCTCACCATATAGTGCTTTAACCAACCATCCTGTTCTGCTTTATGAACTGCATCATATATTGGTAGTATGGCTCCTCCAGGATATCCAAATATAACTTTTACCCCATGAATTTTTAAAGAATCCATAAGTGCATCTGCACCAGTTATCCAAACTGGATTTTCATTTTTTGAACTACCCTTTGAAAAGGATCTCGAAGTAAGAGTCACTAAAGAAATTCAATAATTACTATAAATATTAAACTTAATCAAAAACTTTTGCCTCATTTAGAAATGTAATGTCAGAAACTTATTCAAAAATCTTTCAATAAATTAAAAATTTTTCAAGAAAAATTATAAATTGATTTTTATAAAATTCCTAGCCTATGTAATGGACCTGAACCCGAAATAAGTTCTATAAAAAGTATGAGGAAAACTATCATGGCAACCCTTCCGTTCCAAACCTCAGAACTATTATTCCAACCCCATTGCCATTTCTCTTGAGGATAAAGTTTAACTTTTTCAGGCAACTGCGAAGCCTCTTCAATATTAACTAGAGGCCCTTCCAAACAAGAAACTACTAGATCACTAAGACCCTCTATAAAAGTAGGATGAGTATTTAAAGCCTTAACCCTACGAAAGTTTACAATGCCCGCTTTTTCAGCAATATCTTTATATTCAATGTCAATTTCTTGCAATGTTTCAATGTGCTCCCCAACAAAACTTATGGGGACAACAATCAGATCATTAACTTTTGACCTCCCAAGATCTTCTAACACTTCTTCTGTGTAAGGCTTCAACCATTCAACTGGGCCAACTCTACTTTGATAAGAAAGTGTATAAGAGTTGCTGTGACCTAAATATTTTTCCAACTCATTTATTATTAATAAAGAACAATCCTCAATTTGTTGTTTATATGGGTCTCCAGCTTCCTCTACGTAACTCTTAGGAACTCCATGAGCAGTAAAAAATATATGAGCCTTAGAAGGTGATTCACAAAGTGAAATTTGCTCGGAAATTAGTTCAACCATTGACTTTAAGTAACCTGATTGACTGAACCAACTTCTTATACATCTCATCGGTATTTTCTTAAAATCACTATCAGAATCTCGTAATTTTTTTAATTCCCTAAAGCTTGAACCACTTGTACTGATTGAAAAATGTGGATACAAAGGTAGTACAACAATTTGATCAATACCATCTGCTTTCATATCAGCTATTGCTGATTCCGTAAAAGGATGCCAATATCTCATAGCGATATAGGTAGTAGCATTCAACCCTTTATTCCTTAATTTAGATTGCAATTCTCTTGCTTGTTGTTCAGTTATCCTTCTTATAGGAGACCCACCACCTATAGAAAGATAAGCCTGTTGAGAAGTAGTGCTTCTTAGCGTGCTAATTAACCAAGCCAAAGGCTTTTGGAAAGCAGGAAAAGGGGTCCTGATTATCTCTGGATCAGAAAAAAGATTGTATAAGAATGGACCTACATCATTAATACGTTCAGGCCCTCCTAAGTTCATTAGTAAGACGCCTACTTTATCCATTTAAAATTTATGGCGATTGAAAATAAACATTAAAAACGTCATTATAAGGACAATTATATAATTAAATGAACGTAATTCAGGAAATCAATAATATCAATGATAAATTTGCTACTCAAGGCAGCAAACTAAGAATTGAAAAAAGGGGAGAAAAATTAAATATTAGAGGTTCTCTACCTTCAAAAGAAGATAAGAACAACTTTAAAATTCAAAGAATATCTCTTGGTTTAAAGGCTGATATTTCTGGATTAGAGGAGGCCAAGAAAAAATTACAATTAATCAACTTGCAACTAGAATTAAATCAATTTGACTGGATTAATTGGATAATTGTCCCTAATAAAAAGGAAATAAAAAATGACTTTAAATTTCCAAATAGATTAAATCAATTTGAGGAATTTTTTTTTAAAGAAAGCAAAAGTGAATATCTAAGCAGCACTAGAAAAACTACTTGGAGAAGTTCTTACAAACCTTATTTGAAAAGAGCCCTTAGTGTTTATAATGAATGTGACAATGCAGATTTAGAAAGAATATTTCAAAAAACACTTGAAAGTTATAAGGAAGGAAGCAGAAGCAGGAAACAATGCGCGACTTCTCTAAGTGTTTTAGCTAAGTTTTTGGAAATTAAACTTCCAGAAGATTGGAAACTAAACTCTAAAGGATATGGTTTAAATAAAGCAGGATTTAGGGATCTCCCAACAGACGAGGTAATAGAGAACATTTGGGCGAAGATACCAAATAAATCTTGGAAATTTGTTTTTGGTTTAATGGCCACGTACGGATTGAGAAATCACGAAGTGTTTTTTTGTGATTTAAGTTCTTTAACAAGTTTTGGAGACAAAATTATTAGAGTTTTACCTACTACTAAAACAGGGGAACATCAAGTTTGGCCATTTCATCCTGAGTGGGTAGAAAAGTTTGAATTAACAAAACTGGGTAAAAATCCAGAACTACTCCCAAATATTAAAAATGATCTTAAGATTACAACCTTACAGAAAATTGGAAAAAAAATTACAGACCAGTTTAAGCGTTACTGTTTACAAATAAAACCGTATGATCTCAGGCATGCTTGGGCAGTAAGAACAATCTTTTATGATTTACCTGACACTGTAGCTGCAAGAATGATGGGACATTCGGTTAGTCTACATACTCAAACTTATCACCACTGGATTACCAAAAGAGATCAACAACAGGCAGTTAATAATGCACTTTTAAAAGCCAAGAGATCTAAAAGTATTTAAAGATTTATAATCACTTAATAAAATTAGATTTTTATGCAAGAAGAACCTTTCCCCACTAAGAAAATATTTAATCTTGACATTCAAGCTAAAGAGCTTGGTATGGGAGGCAAACTATCGCCAGAGACTAATGAGAGCTCATATAAAAAAAGGATGCAACAAAGAAAAAATATTCAAGCTGAAAGACTAAAAATTAGAAAAACCCAAAAAGGATTATTGATAGTTTTTACTGGAAATGGTAAAGGCAAAACAACTGCAGCTTTAGGAATGGCCTTAAGGACAATAGGGCACGGTCATAAAGTGGCAATAATTCAGTTTATTAAAGGGGGCTGGACCACTGGAGAAGAAAAAGCACTTAAAAATTTGTCTTCAAATATATCTTGGCATTCATTAGGAGAAGGATTTACATGGGAGACGCAAGATAGAATTAGGGATGAAAAATTAGTTAAGGAAGCATGGGAACTGGCCAAAGAATATATTAAAAATAAATCTTATAAACTTATAATTCTTGATGAGATTAATGTAGCTACCAAACTTGGCTATCTCGCTTCAGAGGAAATAATTGCCTTTTTAAAAAGTTTAAATAATAGAAAAAATCATATCGTTTTAACTGGAAGAGGAGCATCTGATTCAATGATCAATCATGCTGATTTAGTTACAGAAATGAAGCTCATAAGACATCCTTTCAAAGAACAAGGAATAAAAGCACAAAAGTGCGTTGAGTTCTAATTAAAACAAGTTTTAATTTAATACTCTTTAAGCAAGTTTAGAAATGTTTAAAGACGCAAGCAATATCTGAAAAAAAAATAAATTCGGTACATTTACTTGCTAAGGTCTTAAAAGTACGATTATTGAATGACTTACAAAAGAGTTCTCTTAAAACTTAGTGGCGAAGCACTAATGGGTGAAAAACCTTATGGGATCGATCCTGCTATTGTTCAGTCAATTGCAGAAGACGTTTCAAAAGTAGTCGAAAATAATGTACAACTTGCAATAGTTGTTGGAGGTGGGAATATTTTTAGAGGGCTCAAAGGGTCTGCTGATGGTATGGATAGAGCGACGGCTGATTATGTGGGAATGCTGGCAACAGTAATGAATGCAATTTCACTTCAAGATGGCCTGGAAAGAGTAGGAGTAGAAACTAGAGTTCAAACTGCAATAGAAATGCAAGAAATTGCAGAACCTTACATTAGAAGAAGAGCTATGAGACACTTAGAAAAAGGTAGAGTTGTAGTTTTCGGAGGTGGATGCGGAAACCCATTTTTTACAACTGACACAACAGCAGCTCTTAGAGCGGCAGAGATAAATGCTGAAGTTGTCATGAAAGCCACCAAAGTTGATGGAGTATATAATTGTGATCCAAATAAATTTAATGATGCGAAAAAATATTCTACTCTTAGCTATCAACAAGTTCTTAGTGATGAAATCGCAGTAATGGACAGTACAGCAATCGCCCTTTGCAAAGACAATAATATCCCTATTATGGTATTTGATATATTCAAAAAAGGGAACATCTCTAAAGCTGTTGCTGGGGAACCTATAGGTTCATTAATTAATTAAAGCTTATTTAATCTTTTTATTATGAAAGAACAAGAAATTCAAGAAAATATGAATAAAAGTATTGAAGCAACTCAAAGAAACTTTAATACTATAAGAACTGGTAGAGCTAATGCTTCAATTTTAGACAGAATAAGTGTTGAGTATTACGGTGCAGAAACTCCAATCAAATCACTTGCTTCAATAAGTACTGTTGATTCACAGACGATTTCAATACAACCTTTCGATATTTCATGCTTACAAGCGATAGAAAAATCTATTTCTATGAGCGATTTAGGCATTACACCAAATAATGATGGGAAAGTAATAAGAATAAATGTTCCTCCCCTAACAGAGGAAAGAAGAAAGGAATTTTGTAAATTAGCCTCCAAATATGCAGAAGAAGGAAAAGTAGCATTGAGGAATATTAGAAGAGATGCTGTTGATAAGGAAAAAAAAGACGAAAAAGATGGCCTTATTTCTATCGACGAATCGAGAGATAATCAATCTGAAATTCAAAAAATTACTGATAAATTTATTGCTTTAATAGAAACTAAATTGTCTGAAAAAGAGAAGGAAATTCTAAAAGTTTGAAAGGATTTGACGTCGTAATAATTGGCGGAGGTTTATCAGGATCTTCCACCGCTCTTAACCTATCAAAAAAAGGATATTCAGTTCTAATTATTGAAAAAGAGAAATTCCAAGATTACAAACCATGTGCTGGGGGGATGGCATCTTCAATGCAAAAGTTTCTCCCTATAGACATAACAGATTCCATAGAATCAAAGATTAAGAATGTTGAATTCAGATGGAAAGCTGCAGATAATGTAATTGCTGATCTTACCGGTGAATCCCCATTTTGGATTATTAAAAGAGAGAAACTGGATCAATTATTACTTGATGAGTCTATGGGTAATGGAGTTCAAATAATAAGACCATTATTGATAGAAAAAATCATAAAAAAAAATAATAAATGGGAAATTAATTGTGACAATAAATGTAAATATACATCAGAATTTCTTGTTATAGCTGACGGGTCCCAGTCTAAATGGGCAGGATATTTCAATTTAGGGCCAAGAAAACCAAAATTTGCGAACACAATCTCATTAAGACTAAAAGGCTTAGGTGAAATTCCAAGAGATGCAGTTAGATTTGAGTTTGGATTTATAAAATATGGGTTTGCATGGGCATTCCCCCTAAGAGAAAGCTTAAATATTGGTTTAGGTACTTTCATAAATAATGGTCTCTTAGAAAATCAGGCTATAAATAAACAAGTGATCAGAAGTTTCGGTTTTGATGATTTTCCTCATAAAACAATTAATAAGAAGCTGAGAATATGGAATGGCTTCCATCCAATAAATGGTGACAAAGTTTTAGCGGTGGGAGATGCAGCATCTCTATGTGATCCATTTTTAGCTGAAGGGATTAGACCATCTTTAATTAGCAGTTTTTATGCTGCAGAATACATAGATCAGTGCCTAACAGGGAAAGTAGATAATTTAAATCCTTATACGAAAAAAATTAACAACATTTGGGGGAAATCAATGGTTTGGGGGAGGAGAATAGCACAGGTGTTTTATAGATTTCCCAGAACTGGATACCAATTAGGTGTCAAAAGAAAAACAGCACCTAAACGTATTGCTCAAATATTATCAGGAGAAATGAGTTATGAAGATATTGCAAAAAGGGTTATCAGAAGGCTTTTAACAAAAAGTGGGTCTTAATTCTTTTTTTAATTCAAACTTAAATTCAGTTTGCGGAAATTAATTTATGATTTTTAATTTCTGAATATCTCTGAAGTAGCAGCTCTTCCAATTCTTCTATAGCCTTACTGAAGCCAGTTATGCCTTCACTAAGCTTCTCACTAGCCATTTGATCCTCTAACATACTTAATCTGAAATCTTTTTCTTCAAATCTGTAGTCAATAGAATTATTTATTTGGTTACTTACATCTAATTTTCTAATTAACTCTCCTTTTTCTTTTTTCAGTTCCTCAAGAAATTTTGGTGCAATTGTTAAAAGATCGCAACCTGCTAATTCTTTTATTTCATCAAGATTTCTAAAACTAGCTCCCATTACTTCTGTCTTGAATCCTTTTTCTTTAAAATACTTATAAATTTGTGTAACCGAAATAACACCAGGATCTTCAGCACCTATAAAACTAGTCTTACCAGTTTTTGCTTTATGCCAATCCAATATACGTCCAACGAACGGGGAGATTAAGGTGATCTTTGCATTTGCACAAGTTACCGCTTGGCAGAAGTTAAAAAGTAAAGTTAAGTTGCATTTAATACCCTCTTTTTCTAAAATTTCAGCTGCTTTAATTCCTTCCCAAGTAGCAGCAATCTTAATTAATATCCTTTCCTTTTTAATTCCAAAATTTTTATAGAGATTAACTAATTTTCTTGCTTTTTTTACAGTAGCTTCAGTATCAAAGCTCAGTCTTGCATCAACCTCTGTAGATACGCGCCCTGTAATAATTTTAAGTATTTCTTTTCCAAAAAATATTGACACTTGATCAACAGTTTCTTTAATTAATTCAATTTCAGAGAATCCCTTTGGCAAATTATTTGCTGAACTTTCTAAGGCTTTATCAATTATTTTCACATAATCAGGATTCTTAGCTGCAGCTAATATTAGTGATGGATTAGTAGTAGCGTCTCTTGGTTGAAATTTTTTTATCGAATCTAAATCTCCTGTGTCAGCAACAACTACAGTCATTGAAGACAATTGTTCTAAAATTGATTTCATATCCAGATGATCGTGTACATATATAAACTAGCTTTAATTCCTAATGAAATCATGAAATAATGAAGTAAATATTTATAAAGTTGGAAAATTTTAGGGTTTTTTAACAATCATTCCTTGATCTTTGGACTTAGGAGGTATTTTTTCAATTACTATAAGGCTTTCGATGATTTCTTTAGCAACTGGTACTGCAACAGTCGAACCATAGGCGTATGGTTTAGATGGCTCATCAACAACCACAAGGACAACATATTTTGGATCGTTAACTGGTAAGGTCGCGACAAAACTACAAACTTTTTTGGTTGTGTATGTACCATTGAAAGCTTTTTGAGAAGTACCTGTTTTTCCAGCTATTCTATAACCCTCAATTTTAACTCCAGATCCACTACCTTTATCAACCACAGTCTCCATCCATTCAAGAACAGTTTTAGAAACTTCATGTGAAAAAAATTGTTTTTTGGAATTTTTATTAACTCGTTCTTTGAAAGTTGTAGTTACGTGGGGAGTTACTTCAAAACCTCCATTTGCTAAGGCTGCGTGTAATTGAACCAATTTAAGTGGCGAGATTGCGAATCCTTTACCAAAAGATGCCACTGCAGACTCAATTGGTTGATTCACAAATAAATCTTTTCTCTTTAGTTGGCCTGCAGTTGATTCATATAAGTCAGTCTCTATATTTTGATTTATACCTAAACTTTTCAGCCAATCCCAATAAATTGTGGGGTCTAAATTTTGCATTATTTTTACCATCCCAACATTACTTGAAACCTGCAATACTTTTGGATAATCAATATATCCATTACCTTTTTTATTCCAATTAGAAAGTGTCCATCCTCCAACATTAATCTTTCCAATATCTTCAACTAAACCATCTTTCTGAATTACTTTTTCTTCTAATGCCAAGGCAAGATTAATAGGTTTAAAAGTTGAACCGGGCTCAAATAAATCTTGAGAATACCAACCCTTAAAAAGTTCAGAATCATACTTCCAAAATTTATTCGGATCATACGAAGGTACTGTAACCAAGGAAAGAATCTCTCCATTATTGACATCCATAACTATTGCAACTCCCTTCTTAGCTTCCCATTCGCTTACTTGCTTTGATAATGCATTGAATGACGCTTTCTGTAATTTTGTATCTAGAGTTAAGTCTAAACTCTTGTAATCAGAAATAAAATCACCCGGAGATGAATTATCAGGTAGAGGGGTTCCATCTCCTCCTCTTTTTATAAAATTACTTTTTTTAAAAAATTTAATCTGATTTTCTAAATGAAGCTCTAAACCTGCTGAACCTTCATTATCATCATTAACAAAACCAATAAGATTAGAATAAATCTCCCTTTGTGGATAATATCTTTGAGAATATTTAAACAAATCAAGACCACTTATTTGAAGGTTTTTAATCTCTTCTGCCTTTTCTTCAGGAATTTTATCCAACAGCTTTATGCCGCTAATTTTATTTTTGAATTTTTCCAAAAGTATTTCATCTTTTATATCCAAAACAGGTGATAATATTTTTACAACTTCTTCAATACTGCGAACTCTATTAATTGAATCGCCTGGAAAATTAAAATATTTTGGATGAGCCCATAATTTATAAAGTGATTTATCGTAAGCAATTAGTCTATTATTTCTATCAACAATTGATCTCCTTTTTTTTAAAGAAGTAGTTTTAGAAGATTGTATTAACCTTGCTTCCCTCTGCAAATCTGAGGCATTAAAAACCTGTAATTTAACTAACCTCCCAAACAAAGAAACTATAAGAAACAAACTAAAAATATAGAGCACTTTAAATCTCCTTTGATCAAGAGGTACTATATGAACAATTTTTTTATATTTTTTCATCAATATCCTCTTTGATATTTGCTGTCAAAGAAACCTTCAATAAAGTTTCTAAATTTTTTCTTAAAAAAACTTTCTTTTTTTTCTACAATCCTATTCAAATAGATTAAATCTTTAGGTTTAGTGTTTCTATAAGTATTTAGAGATTCAAGTTCCCTAATATAAAACTCTTCTGTTTTAGAAATATAATCAACTAGATTAATATTCATCAATTTTGTTTTTGATAAATTTTTATATGTATTCGACCACTTCCTTTGGCTATTCAAAGATAAGAAAAATAGGGTAGAAATTAAAACTAAAAGAGAGATATTAATAGTATTAAATATTTGATGTATTAATTGGATATTTTGTTTAGATATTTTTTCTAAATTTTTTTGACTTTCTTTTAAAACTTTTTTTTTAAAATAAGAATGTTTACCATAAGGTTTCATCTACTATTTTTTTGAATAAAAGAAGTGTTATTAATTAAATAAACATCTTTTGGTTTGATTCGCAAGTAATAAAATTAAATTTTTTATGTCCTCAATAAGAACAAATTTAAGAAGGTCAACCCATTCCATAGAGAATGCATAATCACAGAAGAGAGCAAACTCCCTGAAGCAATTCTTGTGATTCCTAGTCCCATTCCTAAAACAAATAAGGGAGGCATTTCTCCTAAACTTAAATGAGCCAAAGCAAATATAAAAGCTGAAACTATGATGCCTAAAATTATTCCAAAATCTCTTGATAGAGTTGGTAATAAAATTCCACGAAATATAATCTCCTCAAATAGAGGGGCTAAAAGTGTTGTTGTAAGAAATAAAAGAATAAATGATAAGTAGTTATTATTATTAAGAACAATCTCCAGCAAAGGGTTACTACCATTCTGATTATCAATCAGATTATTCATAATAAGAGAAACCAATAAGACAAAAGGAACTATTGTTAACCAACCCTCAACTCCCTTAAGAACTGCATCTTTGACTGGCAAAAAATTGAACTGAAAATAATCTTTCTTCAAACTAAATTCACCATTAACGGATTTAATTTGATAAAAGACTATAAATAATGGTGGGATTGCCATAAAAAGATATCCAAAAAATATTTTCAGAGATTGAGACAACTCAGTCGAGATATTTTTAGAAAAAATTTCAACCAAAGTTATTGAAAACAAAGGTGAAATAACCTCTCCTAGGACAACAAATCCACCTGCGATTAATATAACCATATCTATTAATTCTAAGTCTAAGCTTTTAATCTCTTTCCACCCAAATTTTTTCAAAGATATAGTTTTCGATAATTTTTTTAAAGCCAGAATTGTGCCAATTAGTATTGTCAACAGTGGTATTAATCGAATGGCTAATATTTTTAAAAACATTTTGCTTGAAAATGATTTTGTTATTAATGAACTATCATCAAAATCAAATTTCTTGCTTAATAGGTGATATAAAAATCTATCATCTATAAATAAATTAAACTTATTAGTATTTGGTTTATAAGAACTATTATTAGATTTTTTTTCTATCTCATCAATAACTAAGTTATAGTTTTTATTTTCAAACTCATTCGATATATTTTTATCGATAATAGATTCATTTGACTCTGAAGAAATTATCCAAATTAATTTATTTCTTTCTGTTAGTTCATCAAATAAGACTTGAGAGAGTGATTTATTTATTTGATCAACAGGATCATTTATAATAAAAAATTTTTTTAGATTTGTTGGCATTGACTTGAGCGCCAATTCAGTAATTTCAAGTTCTTTTTGACTTATATCAAATGAAACAGATGGTCTATTTAAACTATCTCTTAAGCCTTGTTGCCATACAAAAAATGTTATGACAAGAGAAATTAAAGCTAAAGAAAGTTTTGTTCTAGAAATATTTTTAAAGATCATAATTTATTATAAAGTTGAAAACTAGATATAGTTATCATTGAAATTTCTAATATTGATATACCTATTTTTATCACGCCATGAGATGATTAAAATATCATAACTTTTTAATTTATATAATGACTATACGATTAGTTTTGGTTAGGCATGGACTAAGCAGCTTTAATGCAAAAGGATTGATTCAAGGTAGAACAGATGATTCATTGTTAACTGATGAAGGATATGATCAAGCCCGTAAAGCAGGAAAAGCATTATCAAAAATAAACTTCGATAAAATCTATTCATCCCCTCTTGTGAGAGCTGCAGAGACTGCTAAAACAATCAAACAGATCTTCAATAAAGAAGAAGGTATCATATTTGATAAGAATTTGTTAGAAGTAGACCTTAGTGAATGGTCTGGTCTAAAAATTGATGAAATAAAAAACAAATTCCCAGAAATTTACCCTATTTGGAAAAATGATCCAGAAAATCTAATTTTAAAAAGAAGTAATGATAAAACGTATAAACCAATTCAAGAGCTATTTGATCAAGCAAGTAATTTCATAGAAGATATTTTGAAAATCTATTTAAACGAAGATGATGTAAATATTTTAGTAGTTGGACATAATGCGATTCTTAGATGTTTAATCCTCTTGTTATTAGGCAGGCCTAAGCAAGGTTTTAGAAAAATAAGATTAGAAAATGCTTCTTTCTCAATTCTCAATATTTCAAGCCATAGTAATTCTTTCAAAGCACAAATTGAATGTTTAAATCAAACGTCTCATCTTAATAAAAATATTCCTAGTCAAATTGGAGATTCAAGAATATTTCTAATAAGGCATGGTGAAACAAACTGGAACAAAGAAGGTAGATTTCAAGGCCAAATTAATATTCCTTTAAACGACAACGGTAAAGATCAAGCGAGAAAGACTTTTGAATATTTAAGAAATATTTCTTTCAATAAGGCATTTTCAAGTTCAATGCATAGGCCTTACGAGACTGCACAAATAATTCTTCAAAATAACAAAGATTTAGAAATAGCAAAAATAGATTCACTTGTAGAAATTAGCCACGGGTTATGGGAGGGTAAACTAGAAGCAGAAATCAGAGAAGAGTGGCCTATTTTACTAAGAAATTGGCATGATAAGCCTGAAGAAGTAATAATGCCCAATGGCGAATCTATAAAAGATGTATCGAAAAGGTCTACAGAAGCTTTTGACAAAATTTGTTTGGCTCAAAAAGATAAAGATCTAACACTTCTAGTGGCTCATGATGCAGTCAATAAAACTCTTATTTGTAATATCCTTGGAATTAGTTATTCAAATATTTGGATGATTAAACAAGGTAATGGAGGTATAACTATAATTGACCTCTTCAACGATCCCAAAAAAACCCCAGTAATTAGTGCTCTTAATATAACCACACATATAGGGGGGATAATTGATTCGACTGCTTCAGGAGCACTTTAAAATAAAAATACTCTTTAAAATGTTTATTTGGTTAAGTCTAAGTCATAAGTAAGGCTTTATTTATTGAAAAAGCCAACTTTATTAAGAGGCCAAAATCTTAAATATGCTTTTCCAATTATCTCCTTTTTATTAAGAAATTTACTGCCAGGCCAATATCTTCCATCCCAGCTATTTGACCTGTTATCCCCTAAAACCAAAAAATGATCTTTTGGAACTTTTATATTTTCAAATTCACCACAATTATTAAAAAGGGATAATGTGCAATTATAAGAAACATAAGGTTCAGAAATTAACTTGTTATTTATTATTACTTCCCCTTTATTGTTTACACTTACAATTTCTCCTGGAAGTGCCACTATTCTCTTAATGTATGCATCGCAAGCTTGATCCCTCAAACCAGGGATAAAAGACATGGGAGGAACGCTCATAAAAAAACAATATCTTTTTTTTGGTAAGGGCTTAGATCTAGATGCAACGAGTTTTTCGTCAAATGCATAAGGAGATTTAAAAACGACGATATCTCCTCTTTTTGGTAATGAGTTCCTCAGAGATAATTTTTCAATAATTAATCTATCGTTTATTTGTAATTCGGGGAGCATAGAACCAGAAGGGATATATCGAGGTTCTGCGAAAAAAGATCTACAAGACGAAACAAAAAAAGTTAAAAGAATTAGTAGACCCCATTCTTTTAAAAAACTTTTAAGAGAAGCATTCATAAAATTAACAAAGTCTTGATTTTTTTAACCTTATGTAAATTGTTTTGCATATTCAATTTCGTTAAACCCTAATATTACTTTTTTTTCTTTGTAAATCAAAAATGGTCTTTTTATTAATTTGCCATCACTTAAAAGATGTTGAATAATCTCTTCCCTTGACAAACCATAAATATCAAGGTTAAAGGCTTTGAAGGCTTTACCTCTTGTATTAAAAATCATTTTCTTATCTTCAGAGTATTGATCCAAAGCTAGATTTAAATAATTAACCAGTGGTGGTTCTTTTACAATATCAATTAATTGATACTTGAGATCTTTATTTTGAAGCCACTTTAAAGCTTTTCGGCAAGTAGTGCATTTTAAATAACTATAAAAAATTATTTTCTTCAATTTACTTTACTAACGTGTGATTTCTTAAGCACTTTAAAGTTTTTCTTCTTAAGGGGTTTACAACTTTTCAACAAATTTTCAACAACATCAAAATCCCTCCAACCATCAATTTGAACTGTTCTTCCATCAAGTCCTTTACTTGTTCTAAAAAATTCAGCTACATCCTCAAGCTGATTAGGAGCAATTTGATTAATACTTACTATATTAGCCTGTCTAGGATTAGCCATAGGCACACATAAAAGCTTCCCATCATATGCGCCACAATCATGCATATCTAGAACTCCAATAGGTCTAGCCTTTATAAGACAACCAGCAAAAGTAGGCTCATCCATTATTACCATTGCATCTAGAGGAGCTCCATCATCAGCAAGGGTATTTGGGATAAAACCATAATCAAAAGGGTACCTCACGGAAGAATGTAATACTCTGTCTAGTGCCATTATCCCCGCATCAGAGCAATATTCGTATTTATTCCTACTCCCAGCAGGTATTTCAACAATGATATTTACTATTCCCTTCATTGGAGATGGAGGTATTGAACTAAGGTCCATCTTTTTTAAAATCTTGATTATGAATTATCTCTTTCCCCTGAGATAAAGGTCTACCAATTAAAATACTTATTGAAGGTAATAAAAATGTCAAAAAGGCTAAAATAATACCTAAAAAAGTTATCGATAAACTCCTTATACTTAAGGGGTCATCATCCTCTATTTCAAAATCATTTTGAGCAGAACAAATTGGGGATTCTTCGCTTAATTGACTTTTTATAAAGTGCTTTGATTTCGTATAACTCAAGAACTCTTAATTGGTAAAGGTTAAGGAGATAATTGAACATCACTATCCTACATTCAAAATGTCAATAAATCAAAACATTCTTTAGTAACTTTTAAATTACTCTTTTTCTAGCAAAGACCTAATAGATTTTAGTTCGTCTAATATTTGTATCATTATATTTTGAGCAGCAGATGAAGGTGTATTAAATACCTCTACAGTAACTTCCTTGATTCTTAAAATATCTTTTGCAAATCTTGCTACTTCATTAGGATGGAATTTTAAAGGATCTTTTTGATCAGTTCTAAATTCGGGATTTAATTTTCTTGGATTAAAACTAGGGTTTAGATTTCTTAAATCAGTATTTGTATACCTATAAACTGAAGCTCTTGATCTGTTTAGGAATTTTTGAACTTCATCAATACCAACTAATTCCTCTTCGCTAGAAATATTTGAATCTATATTTTCCATAAACCTAAGAAAATGTTTTACTAATAATGAATTTTCAAGAGAGGTTGAACTTCATTACTGAAAAAGTTAGCAGAAAGAATATTTATAGACTAGCCGCGTTGAGGGACTCAAGACACTTTAAAATTTTTTTTCATCTTAATTGATAAAATTAAATATTATTAAAGATTTTTTTGTATGCGCGTGACAACCTCATTTCCTCTGGGGACACTTCGTGACACACCTTCTGAAGCTGAGATTATTTCACATCAATTATTATTAAAAGCTGGGTATATTCGCAGAGTTAACAGTGGTATTTATGCGTACATGCCAATAATGCTAAAAGTTATTGAAAAAATATCAGCAATAATAGAGAGAGAACTTAATAGTATTGGTTGCACAAAATTACTATTGCCCCAACTTCATCCTGCAGATTTATGGAAAAAAAGTGAAAGGTGGGAAGGATATACTGCCGGAGAAGGAATAATGTTTAATCTAAAAGATAGACAAGGGAAAGAATTTGGTTTAGCTCCAACTCACGAAGAGGTTATAACGAGTATTGCATCAGAGACCATCAACTCCTATAAGCAATTACCTCAATGTTTCTACCAGATTCAGACAAAATTTAGAGATGAAATAAGGCCTAGGTTTGGATTAATGAGAAGTAGAGAATTTATAATGAAGGATGGTTATTCTTTCCATGCTTCAGAAAAAGATCTAGCTTCTTTCTATGAAAAAGTGGGCATTGCTTATGAAAATATTTTTCAATCTTGCGGACTGCAAACAGTAGGGGTTGAAGCTGATAGTGGAGCCATTGGCGGTGCTTCATCTAAAGAATTTATGGTCACTGCTGATGCTGGGGAAGATTCCATTTTGTTTACTCAAAGTGGTTCTTATGCTGCAAATATTGAAAAAGCTGTTTCTATACCCTCTCAACCTATTCCACTAAAAGAGAATATTGCTGAGTGGCTTGAAACCCCTCGACAAAAAACAATCCTCGAAGTTTGCGAAAATAATAGTTTAGACCCTAGTCAGATCATTAAAGTAGTTGTATTTCTTGCACAGTTCGAAGATAAATTGGAGATCCCCATTCTTGCATGCATAAGAGGCGATCAACACATTAATGAAGTAAAACTTTTTAACTTAATAAATAAACTTAATAGTTCCATCCTCCTTAATCTTCAAAAAATTGAAGACAAAAACATAATCGAAAAAAACTTAG
The DNA here is from genome assembly GCA_902626435.1 of uncultured Prochlorococcus sp. GTDB lineage: Bacteria > Cyanobacteriota > Cyanobacteriia > PCC-6307 > Cyanobiaceae > Prochlorococcus_A. The sequence goes on along the minus strand of CACOFO010000007.1, from coordinate 2,487 downwards.
TTGATTTCCCCTTAGGTTTTATCGGGCCAGACATAAATAATGAAACTATTAAAGCGAGTTCTAATTGGGATAAAAAATGGACAAGAATAATTGATCATTCTGCAAGTAATCTCTCAAAGTTTATAAGTGGTGGGAATAGAGTTAATTTTCACAGACTTTTTAAGGATTTTCCTTTTACTTCAAAGGATTATCTAATCGAGGATATTAGGAATGCTAAAGAAGGAGATAAAATTAAAATTGATGGTAATGAGAAACTTCAAGAAAAAAAGGGTATAGAGATTGGACATATTTTCCAACTTGGTCAAAAATATAGTGCAAAATTAAATGCAAAATTTTCTGATAAGGATGGTCAGTTAAAAAATTTATGGATGGGTTGTTATGGAATCGGAGTAACAAGAATAGCCCAAGCTGCTATCGAACAGAATCATGACCAAAAGGGAATTTGTTGGCCAATTCAGATCTCTCCTTTTGAAGTTATATTAATCCCTACAAACTTAAAAGATTCTATTCAAAGAGATCTTACTGAAAAAATATATAATAATTTCAAAAATTATAAAATTGACGTTCTTCTTGATGATAGGGATGATAGGGCGGGTGTGAAATTTAAAGATGCAGAATTAATTGGTATTCCTTTTCAAGTAATTATTGGTAGAGATTCTATTAACAAAGAGGTAGAACTTATATGCAGAGCCAAAAATACTAAATTTAAAATTAATGCCGATCAATTGTTGGAAAAATTTATTTCCGAATCAGAAATAATGTACAATAAAATCTCATAATGCTAATTTTTTTGGAGCCAAATTATGTTATTGAAACGGTCATCAGAATTAATTTTTAAAAATCTCAGCAGAGCCATATCTTTTGCACTGTCCTTGGTAGTTATTTTTACATTATTCAATTCCCCCTCCATAGCCGCAAAAACCTCAATGACAGGTGACTATACGAAAGATACAATTTCAGTAGTTAAAACATTACAAACAGTTGTTGATACTCCAAAAGATTCTCCAAATAAAGATGAAGTTAGAACTGAAGCGCTTACTCTTATAACTGACTACATTTCTAGATACAGAAATAGAGGCATGGTAAACAAAACTCAATCATTCACTACTATGCAAACTGCTTTAAATGCTATGGCAGGCCATTACAAAAACTTTGCAAGTAGACCATTACCAGATAAGCTTAAAGAGCGTTTAACAAAAGAATTTTCTCTAGCTGAAAAAATGGTTCTCAGAGAAAGTTGATACAATTCATTTACTTTTTAAAAGTAAACCAAGATTTTTGAATATATTAAATATTCGAACAAAAATAATGCTCTTCTAAAATTGGCTAATGTTGTTGTAATCGGAGCCCAATGGGGTGACGAAGGAAAAGGTAAAATAACTGATTTACTTAGTCGTTCGGCGGATGTTGTCGTACGCTATCAAGGGGGAGTAAATGCAGGGCATACTATAGTTGTAGATGATAAAGTTTTAAAATTACATCTAATTCCTTCTGGGATACTTTATAAAAATACTTCTTGTTTAATTGGATCAGGAACAGTTGTAGATCCAAAAATCTTACTTAAAGAAATTGATATGTTGATCGATAATGGAATTGATATCTCAGGATTAAAAATTTCATCAACATCACATGTAACGATGCCCTACCATCGAATACTAGATGAGGCTATGGAAGCTGCTAGAGGTTCAAACAAAATAGGTACAACAGGTCGTGGGATAGGCCCAACTTATGCGGATAAGTCGCAAAGAAATGGAATAAGAGTAAGAGATTTGCTTAATAAGGAAAGGCTAACTGATGTACTCGAAATTCCATTAAGAGAAAAAAACGGTTTATTAGAAAAAATCTATGGTATTAAACCACTTAAATTAGAAGACATTGTCAAAGAATATCTTGACTATGGAGAAAGATTATCAAATCATGTTGTTGACTGTACTAAGACTATCCATACAGCCTCAAAAAATAAGAAGAATATTCTATTCGAAGGTGCTCAAGGAACTTTACTTGACTTAGATCATGGGACTTATCCTTTTGTTACCTCATCGAACCCTATATCAGGAGGAGCATGCATTGGGGCCGGAGTTGGTCCCACTTTAATTGATAGAGTTATAGGAGTTGCAAAAGCTTACACCACAAGGGTAGGTGAGGGGCCATTCCCAACGGAATTACAAGGAAGTATTAATGATCAACTCTGTGATAGAGGCAGTGAATTTGGAACCACTACTGGGAGAAGGAGAAGATGTGGGTGGTTTGATGGAGTTATTGGTAAATATGCTGTATCTGTAAATGGTCTTGATTGTTTAGCTGTTACAAAACTAGACGTATTAGATGAATTAGATGAGATTCAAGTTTGCATTGCATATGATCTCGATGGAGAGGAAATAGACTACTTTCCCACAAATTCAGATGACTTAAAAAAATGTAAGCCAATCTTCAAAAAATTAAAAGGTTGGCAATGTTCAACTGCAGATTGCAGAAAACTATCTGATC
>CACOFO010000006.1 GCA_902626435.1 uncultured Prochlorococcus sp. | reverse complement strand
TAATGCGAGATATATTTGTGACTTATGTTTGGGGGGGTGGTAATAATGAAAAAAAATACTTATAACAATTTAGTTGAAGTAATTAAACAATTTCCTTTAAATAAAAATGTAAAGATAACAGAAGAATCAAAATTATGGGAATTAATAAATCTTTTTAGTTCCCTATTGGCAGAAAGGGTTAAAGTTAGATTAGAAGAAGTATTCCCCCAAACTGAATTTGAAGAAATAACAGCGGAAACTACAATAAGAGAGATTCTTTATAACATTGAAAAAAATCAAGGTCTCCCAAAAAATAATAAAGAAAGTTATATAGAAAAAGATTTAAATATTTATTTTGATTCTAATATTAATGGACAAAATCATAATTCAAATGAAATTGGTATTGGAGTAGACATACAACATTTGTCTTCTTTCCCTGATGATATATTTTCATCAGATAATATAAGTTTGAGATCTTCGTTGTTTACTGAGCTAGAGGTGGTCTATTCACTTTCTCGTCCAGATCCTAAAATAACTTTATTAGGCATATATGCTGCTAAGGAGGCAGTCATAAAAGCGTTAAATAATAAAAATAAAATCAAATACAATTTTATTGAAATAAGACATTATCCTAATGGTAAACCTTATGTAATTTTAAAAAATTATCCAAAAATATTTTTAGAAATATCCATATCACATTCTATTGATATTGCAATTGGATATTGTATTAAAAGATGAATTTATAATTCTTTTAGTTTGCTTAAATAATTATTTAAAACCTCTTTCCCCTGAGACCTTTCGAATTTTGATAATGCAGAAACCATTGAGATACAATCTGATAATGCGTTATGGTTACTTCCTGGTTTAATTATGCTTTTTTCATTACTATAATTGTCAATTAATCCAGAAGTATAATCTGAAGTATTAACTCCATAAAGTCTAAATAGTTCTCTTATATCTGAAGATTTTGAAGGTTCTATTCTAAATTTTGATGAAATCAAAGCTAGATTATCATTTATTCTTTTTATATCATTTCCCCATGATAGACAATGACAATTTTGAATAAATTCAGAAAGTAATTTTGAACCTGATACTATATCAATACCATTTGTCTCTATATCTTTTTGTTTTATACCGGTTAGATTTATAAAATAATCACTTAATGTACTATTTATTTTAGGCTTTATATAAATTGAGAAAAATTTTGTATTATGGAGTGTTTCTAAATCATAAATTTTAATGGCTGATATTTGTACTATTTCTCTATATTCATTTTCTAAGCTCCAATTTCTCTCCATTGAACCTTCCCACGCAGTCCATTCTGCATCTATGATTAATAAATTTAAATAATTTTCCATTTTTAATTAAGCAAATGAAATTTTATCTCTTTAAAAAGTGTTGTATTTTAATCTTCCCATAATTTCTCTAATAGCTTTAGAACTTGAGTGTAAACTGCTTGCATTAGGAAAAATATTATATGGATTTAATAATTTTTTCCTCCCAAAGTATTTACTTGATTTGAAGTCTACAGGGTAAGGAATAACAACAATTGATTCTTTTTCAAATAATTTTTTTGCTCTTTTCATATGGAAAGCACTTGTTACTAATAATATTGTTGACTTTTTCTTACCAAGTATGGATTTAACCGCTTTGGATTCTTCCATGGTATTACTTACAGGACTTGTAGTTAAAATTTTATTAGGTTCGATTCCAAATGATATCGCTTCTTGCTTATAAATATTTCCTTCAGGAGGCAATTCAGGAAGATATGGACTAGACCCACCTGTAAAAATTATTTTTTCTGCTTTTTTTGCTTTTAAAAGCATTAATCCAGACATAAATCTATCAGGATCATGCCACCACTCGATTATTTTACTTTTACCAGGTGGTAAATGCCTTTTTTGACTCAAAACTACAATCGCATCGGCTTTAGGCATTTCTTTTAAACTCAATCTTTCCCATGGAGACTCTATATATCTCCATAACATTTCCGAGACAATACCATTACTAAAAAATGAAAGAAATATTGTTGGAACTAATAAAATTGAGGATTTTTTTTTTGCAAAGATTATTAAAAATATTAATGTTAAGCCTAGGGGAAGAATTAAAAGTGGAACAAATTTACTTATAAAGTACATTTTGCAGGTATGTTTTATATTTCTTTGAGCACTCTCAGTTGACCTGGTAAGGGATTTGTCCCAGGATTTGTTTGCATTAAATAATCAAGGGATTGCTGAAGGGTTAACTGATGCTCCTTTATTAACCATGCCATGCAAACTAAAGGAGATCTTTCGACTGCAGCATAACAATGAACAAAAACAGGGCCAGACTTAAGTAAATTTCTTAAAATTTCTAATGATTCATTTAATTCAATACAAGTAAGAATCTTCCCTGTCTTGTGATCTGGTAATACATATCTTTTATGATCAAAAAGTTCATCCAAATTAAGATCATTTTTTAATTCATTTTCGCCGCAAAGACTAAATATTGACTTAATACCTTCATCGGCTAATTTTTTTAAGTGTTTTTGCTTTTGAGGAGCTGTTCCCACAGCAAGTTCTTCATTAAGAACCCAATTGATTTTAAATTTACTCAAGCTCATTTTATTTCTTAATTATCTAACCAATTTAAAAATTTCTTCAAAAACTCTTGAATCTTGTTTAGTATAATTTGTTTTGAGGTTAATTCTTCTGAAACATTCTCTTCTTCTGCATATTGTGCGTAAATATCACCATAACCATAACCTTTATTAGTAAGCAAATCATTATTACTTTCTTTCGTTGAATTAATTATTATTCCTAAAAATTCGGCTCCGCTATTTTTCATAATTCTTTTAGATTCCAAAGGAAGACCAAAAGGTACTTTGTCTAACGAAACCAAAAGAATCATACCATCTGTTTTTTCAGAAATTAAAGAAGCATCTGCTAATCCAATCACTGGAGGGCAATCAAATATTACTATGTCATATTTTTTTGAATTTTTTAAAGTAGTAATAAATTGATTCATTCGATCAGAGCTTAAAAGTCTTGTAGGGTCAGGTGGTACAAAACCCGAAGTTATAACGTCCCAGTTTTCATAACCTTCGACTTTTTTTATAACTTTAGAGACATCTAATGAAGAATCTGTGAGGATATTGGAAAGGCCTAAAATATTATTCATACCCAATCTATAATGTAATTGTGGTTTTCTCATGTCACCATCAATAAGTAAAACTTTTTTATCAAGTTCACTATATGTTTTTGCTAATAATATGTTGACTAAGGTTTTACCTTCGGCAGGGATAGAACTAGTAATTGTAACTACATTTATTTCTTTATCACTTTCAAGAAATCTTATAGATGTGAGGATATTTCTAAAAGCTTCTTGATAAAAGAATCTTTGATAACTACTAATACTTTCATCTTTACTGGAAGTTACAGATTCTTTGTCATTATTAAGATTATTATCTTCTATTTGTTTGTCTAAGTTTTTTAAAATAAATTTCTTTTGTTCTCTAATACCCTCAAAAAAAGATATATATGGAATAAGACCTAAACTTATAGAACCTACATTGTCAATAATTGTGGCTGGATCATGGTAAACATTATCCAACCTGTCTCTAATGTAAGTAATTAATCCTCCAAATGAAATACTTATGAAGGCTCCCCAAAGAAGATATTTTAATATATTTGGGCCAATAGGGTTTGGATACATTCTCGGAGGAGAAATTAAAGTCCATGGAGGTGTCTCTTGAGCTATTTGAAGTCTAAAAACATCTTTAGCTTTTATAAGTGATATGAATTCTTCATCATTTATTTTGACTTTTTGCTGAATATCCTCAAAGCCTTTTATTATGTCGGGTTGCACAACAAATTCATTCTTGAGATTGTCTATTGCAAGCTTATAAGTTGATAATTGATCTTTATAAAATTTTGAAGCAGAATCTATAGCCTGTAATTGGGATTTTATTACAGAAGGTCTTATTGAATCTAAATGGTTTTGTATATTTTGAACAACTAAAGATTTATCTGTAAATATACCTTTTTGCATTTCAAGTTTTTCCTCTAATTTCAATGCTTCTTTAATAATTGGGGAGTTAGCATTTTTGACCTCAAATCCAAGTCCACTTACATCACCTCCGAATCTTTCTTTAAACCCTACTGATGTTAATCTTCTTGATTCAACATCATTTTTAAGTTCTTCTAGGTTGGCTAAGAGTAGATTTATATCTTTGATAGATTGGTTATATTGTTTTATATTATTTTTGATACCTAATCCCTCAAGATTTGGGTCAATGAAAGTATTCTTTTTTCTGAAATCAGATAATTGTGATTTAATTATGCTACCACTTTCCTTTATTCCAGGTAACTGAGAATTTAAAAATTCTAGTCCATCAGTTAATCTTTTTCGCCTCATTTCAACTGCTAATTGCAAATAAGTATCTGAAAGATTAGAAATTAATTTTTTTCCTAATTCATAATCTTTTACATTAATAGATACATTAATTACATTCCCTTCAGTTCTCGTCTTTCTTTCATCTTCGATGTAAATTACTTTCTCTAAATACTGAACAGGTAGATTCATCTCATCTGCCAATGAGCTTAACGCTAATGCACTTTTGAGAAATATTTTTAGAGTTGGAAAATTAATATTAGATCCACCACTTAATGTCTTTAATGCAACTGAATATTCCGAGCCAATTGAAACATCACTCTCTACAGGGTCCTTGGTCAAGATAGTAAAAGTACCTCTGTAAATTGGATTTGTGATGCGCTGATATACAGTAAATAAAACTGATCCAGAGAAAAAGAATAAGGTAACTATGCTAAATATTTTTGTCCTTCTTTTTAGGATAGAAATAATTTTAGATAAGGTTAAATTTTCTTCATCATTACTTGAATTCTCTTTTAGATTTATATTTTTATCCATTTAATTTTAAGGATTTTTAATTTTAGATATTTCTCTTATAGGATTAATTTACCATATTATTAATAAACTAATCGTTTTCTGATAATATAAATACAAGCAAATTTGGAAATTTGATTTGGATTTATGAGTAAGAATATTTTCTTTACGTTTATATTTATAGGAATCTTTAATATATCTCTACCAATTTTACCTGTGGTATCTGAGGACATAAAAGTAAATTCTTCTATTGATTCAGGGAAAGAAAGTAATAAAGAAAATTTAGAGAATTCCAAACCAAGTCATGGATATAATTACCTTATTGGATCAGGAGATATTTTACAATTAAAATTTAGTGATCCTCAAATTTCTAACTATAACGGTGAATTTAAAGTCTTAAGTGACGGATGGATTTTTCTCCCCATTATTGGAAACTACTTTATCGAGAATAAAACTTTAGAAGAAGCGAGAAATGATTTGATATCCAAATATTCTAAAGAATTGATTGTTCCTGATCTTCAATTGAATCTAAGTTATTCAAGGCCTTTAGATATTTCAATAATTGGGGAAGTTCAAAAACCTGGTTTGTACCAAATTAAAGATATTTTAGGAAATCCACCAAAATTAGTTGATGGATTACAACTAGCTGGCGGAATTACAAGTAAATCAAATTTAGAAGATGTCAAATTGATAAGGGTTTTCAAAGAGGATGGAGAATTAATAAAAAAAATTACATCTTTAAATCTGACATCATTAGTTGAAGAGGGAGATCAGTCTCATAATATTAAATTAAGCCATGGGGATGTTCTGAAAATTAATTCGACAAGTCAATTTAGTAAAACTCAATATAAACTTGCTAAGGCCACTTTGGCTCCAGCTAAAATAGGCATTACTGTTGTTGGCGAAGTTAAACAACCGGGAGAAAAAATCGTTATTTCTGGAATTTCATTAATTGAAGCTATTATGATTGCTGGAGGTCCAGTTGATTGGCAAGCAAATAGGCAGAATATACAATTAATTAGGGAAGATGAATCTGGAGCAATAAATGTATCAAGTTATAAATACAATATCAAGAAAAATAATTCAATTAAAAATAATCCAATATTAAAAGATGGAGATATTATTAACGTTAATGCTGGTAATTACGCAAAATTTAGTAGAGGTATGAAGACTATAATCTCACCATTTAGTGATCTTATAACTGGAATAACATTTTATAAACTAATTAATGACTAATTAGTGAATTTTTTTATATGGTCAATAATCAATCAGGTGTAACTTCTCAAATAAAAGTTTCTTTAGTTATTCCGGTATCATTAAAAGACATAGAAAAATTTATTTTTTTAATAGAAAATTTAAAAAAAAATGTTGATTATACTTATGAGATTATTGCTGTTATAAACAATTGCGCTTATTTTAAAAAAAAATTTAATATGGATCAACTCAAGCTAATAACTAATGGAAAGTTGATCAATATTTATGAAAATAAAAAACTTTGTCCAGGAGAGGCAAGAAATATTGGTCTTAATATTTCCAAAGGAAATTATATTGCCTTTTTAGATGTAAACACTATTCCTGAATCAAACTGGTTGGAGAATTCTATAAAGTTGCTTGTTGATAATCCAGATGGATTTTTAGGTAGAACAATTTATAAATATTCAAATGATTTTGAGAAATTATTTATTGGTGCGACATATGGCTTTAAACCCTTATATACGATTCCTGGATCATTAATCAAAAAAGATTTATTTGCCAAAATTGGATGGTTTTTACCTTTCGTAAGATCTGGAGAAGATTCAGATTGGATTAAAAGATGTTTACTATTTAAAAAAAATATCAAAAACAAAAAATGCCCAGTAATTAACTATTTTGGCTTGCGAAATAAGAAATTTTCCTTTCTTTGCAAAAAATGGTATAAATATTACTCTTCCTCTTCTGCCGAGGTTCAAATTTTTCAAAGACAGAAATATCTTTATTTTTTCTTTATTGCTGTTTGCTTAATTTTTATTTCCTTTAATTGGAATTATATGTTTTCTCAATGGCAACAAGATAGCATCTTTTATTTTCCGCACGTAACCAAAATAATGCTCACTACTATAGTTTTAATATATACTGTTATAAGAATTATTTGGTTACCTTTAATTAAAGGATTTAATCTTAAAAATCTTAATTTTATAAATTGGGTTCATTTTATTTTCATAAATATCACAATTGACTCAATTAAATTAGCTGCATTTATAGTTAGTAGTTTTAAGAACCTTCTAAAATAAATTCTTAATTAAGATAAAGAGGTTTATAAAATTTCTACAATATAATAACTAAACTAGAAATACAAATAATTATATTTATTACTGTCAAAAACCTTACTACCTTATCGTGAGTCAGGCCAAAATTAATTAATCTATGATGTATGTGATTATTATCTGGGTAAAAAGGTGATAATCCTTTTAATAATCTTACTAATATGACATAGGCCATATCAAAAAGAGGAATGAGAAATATTAAAATAAAAATATGAAGTTTTTGAGTATGAATATTAAATGAGTCCGAAACTAAAAAAGAGCTACTCCCTAAAATGCTTAGATATCCTAAATTAAATCCTAAGAAATAAGATCCTCCATCGCCCATTATTAGTTTTGCTGGATATCGGTTAAATATTAAAAATCCAAGGCATGAACCTGATATTCCTATTAAAACTAATCCTTCTTGAATGTTACCCTCGCCTATAAATAATACTCCAAGACTTATAGCACTAACCCCAACTATAGAGCTAGCAAGGCCATCAAGACCATCAATCCAATTAATTGCATTTGTTATGCCTGTTATCCAAATGATTGTCAGCAAAAAACTTATGAATCTACTTAATTGTATAAATTCAGTATCTAATCTTAAGAAAGATATATCAATATTAGTTATCTGGATACCACAAGTCCAGACAAATGCTGAAATTATGATTTGCATAGATAATCTAAAAAAAGGAGATAAACTTTTTAAATCATCTGCAAATCCTAATAAGAAAGATAAAAGACTAATTATTATTGAAATTGTAAAGAAGTTTTGGTACTCATTATTTATTAATAAATTATTTTTTGTAAAAAAAACTAAAATAACACAGCTAATTAAAAAACTTACGATAAAAGATATACCTCCTACTCGAACCAACGATCTTTTGTTTATTTTTCTAAAGTCAGGCCTATCAATTAAACCTAGTTTGGAGCCAAATTTTTGAAGTATTGGCGATAGGCAAGAGGTTATTATAAAATTTATTAAAAATAAAATAAACGATTCAAAAAACATTTATTTAATACTTCTCCCACATTAGTTTATTATATAATATTGATTGGCTTTAAATACTTTAGGAGATAAATATAATATGGTTGTTTTGGTAACTGGGGCGGCAGGTTTTATAGGTTTTCATACATGCAAAAGGCTCATTGAAGATGGGGTAAGGGTAATTGGAGTTGATTCTTTAAATGATTATTACGATTTAAATCTTAAAGAAGCTCGTTTAGAGAAACTCAAATCAAAATCAAAAGAATATAAAAATCTTTTTTCATTTTTCAAAGGTGATATAACTGAAAATATTTTTCTTAAAGAAATTTTTGAAATTTATAAACCTTCAAAGGTTATCAATTTAGCAGCCCAAGCAGGGGTACGGTATTCATTGATAAACCCAGATTCCTACTACAATTCAAACTTAATAGGGTTTGGTAATATTCTTAAAAATTGCATTAAATACAAAATAGAACACTTTGTTTATGCTAGCAGTAGTTCAGTTTATGGCGGCAATACAAAGTTACCACTCTCAGAAAAAGATCCTGTGGATCATCCTGTTAGCTTGTATGCTGCGACTAAAAGAGCAAATGAGTTAATTGCTCATTCATATAGTCATTTATATAACTTACCTTCTACTGGGTTACGGTTTTTTACTGTATATGGCCCATGGGGAAGGCCAGATATGGCTTTGTTTTTATTTACAAAGTCAATGATCAAAGGTGAGAAAATAGATGTTTATAATAATGGCAATATGATCAGAGATTTTACTTACATTGATGATGTTGTAAATAGCATCATTAAAGTATTAAATAAACCGCCAAGGAAAAATTCAGCTTTAGAAAAATCAGGCTTTACACCTGAAAATAGTTGGGCTCCTCACAAAATCTTTAATGTAGGTAATTCGAAACCAATTAAACTTCTTGATTTTTTGAAAGTACTTGAAGAAATCCTTTGTGTAAAAGCAAATATAAACTATCTCCCAATGCAAAGTGGTGATGTAAGGGCTACAGAATCAGATACGACTATTTTAGAAGATTATATTAACTATAGGCCAAATACACCCATAGAAAATGGTATAAAAGAATTTGTAAAGTGGTATAAAGAATTTTATAAAATTAGTTATGATTAAAGCCTATTATTAAAGTAATCAAATCATATTTAAGATTTTGAAAGAAGAATTGTCTCTACCCATTAACGAGAAGTGTAAGATAGCAATAATAGGCCTTGGTTATGTCGGATTACCATTGGCAATTGAGTTTTCTAAAAATAGTAATTGCTTGATTACTGGGAAAAAATTACAAAGAAAAGTTATTGGATTTGATATTAGTAAAAAAAGAATATATGGACTTAGAAATTTTTATGACTATACAAACCAATTTTCAAAAAAAGAATTAAAAGATTTAAAAAATATAGAATTTACTCTTGAAGAAGAACTTCTTAGGGAGGCAGATGTATTTATTATTACTGTTCCTACTCCAATAGATGAATTTAATATACCTGACCTGACAGCATTAAAAGAGGCAAGTACTTTTGTAGGTAAGGCTTTATCAAAAAAAATAAAAAAGTCTAAACCCATAGTTATATATGAAAGTACAGTTTTCCCCGGTGCTACCCAAGATGTTTGTATACCTCTTTTATCAAAATCCTCAGATTTAAAACTAAATGAAGATTATTTTTGTGGATATAGTCCTGAAAGAATTAATCCTGGAGATAAAAAAAATACATTGACCAATATAGTTAAAATCACAAGTGGTTCAAATGAAGATGCCGCAGAATGGATTAATCTTTTGTATGGCTCAATTATTAATGCAGGCACATATAAAGTAGAAAGCATTATGGTTGCTGAAACAGCAAAAATTATAGAAAATACTCAAAGAGATATTAATATTGCTTTGATGAATGAATTATCGCTTATTTGCAACCTTTTAAAAATAGATACTCTAGATGTCATTAATGCAGCAAGCACAAAATGGAATTTTTTACCTTTTAAACCTGGATTAGTTGGAGGTCATTGTATTGGTGTAGACCCTTATTATTTAACGTATAAATCTAATCAGTTAGGTTATGAGCCATTAATAGTAAGTTCTGGTAGAAAGATTAATGATAAAGTTAGTGATCGACTTGTAGATAGGATAATTTTAAAGATAGTTGAAAAGTGTCTTTTTAAAAAAGGACTAAAAATCTTAATTTTAGGAATTACGTTTAAGGAAGATTGTCCTGATATGAGAAATTCTAAGGTTTTTGATATTTTAAAAAAATTTTCAAAATATCCATTCAAGCTAAAAGTAGTTGATCCATATATCACTGAAGATACAAATATGGAATTAGATATTGAGTATAGTAATGAGATTAGTTTTGAAGAAAGTTATGAAGTTGTTTTACTTTTAGTAGCTCATGAAAAATTTGTTAACCTCACTATGCAGCAGTGGAAAGGTTTAATACATAATGATTCATTATTGTTTGACCTTAAAGGAATAATACCTCGGACTTTAAATCCAATGAGGATTTAAAGTCTGAATAATCTAACCTCAATGAACATGAATTAATAATGATCATGATTACTCATAGTATTAATAATCTTAAGTTCTGTAATAAAATATTCCGGGTAAAAAATGGAAAACTTATTAGGATAAAGTCTTCTGATAGAAGATTAAAAACTTTTTAATAATTAAAAAATAAAGGGCAATATATTATTATGGTTATATATTGTGGGAAAAAATCTTGATAACAATTTTAGGTATTCATGATGGTCATAATAGTGGAGCTACAATTCTTCAAGATGGACAGATAAAATATTCTATAAGTGAAGAAAGGTTAACAAGAAAAAAAAATGAAATTGGTTATCCTAAGCTTTCAATTGAAGAGGTTTTAAAACTAGCAAATATTGATACCCATGATATTGACATAGCAGTTTATGCAAGTAAATTTATGCATTCTGCATCCTATTTGGAGAATGCATCAGAATGGTATAAAGCTGGCAAAGCTGATTTTATAAAAGATTCAAAAAGGGAACCGTCATATTTAAAAGCTGTTTTTGATCAGAGAAGAAAAGAAAGAATAGATCAACTTTGTAAACATATAAATATAAATAAAAATAATATAAGATTTCAAGATCATCATTTATCTCATGCATCTGCAGCTTATTTTGGCTCTCCTTTTGATTTAAATGAGGAGACTTTAATTTTGACTTGTGATGGTGCTGGAGATGGTTTATCTGCAACAGTCTCAATAGGTAATGGACTAGAAATTAAAAGGATTTCATCGACTAATAGAAAAGCATCTGTTGGTAAAATTTATTCAAGAGTTACTTATATGCTTGGTTTAAAACCTTGGGAGCATGAATATAAAGTTATGGGATTAGCCCCTTACTCTGAAAATAAATTTGCTTTGGAGATAAAAAAAATTTTGGATGAACTCCTAAAAGTATCTAAAGATGGTTTTAATTTTGAATTAGGCAGCGAACATGAATGTAGTTACATATATGAATTTTTGAGAGAAAAATTTGAATGTAAGAGATTTGATGCTATTGCAGGGGGAGTGCAGACGTTTACTGAGGAAATACTAAGAACTTGGGTCGGTGGAATTATAAAAAAAACTGGAATAAAAAGAGTAGTTTGTGGAGGAGGAGTTTTTATGAATGTAAAAGCTAATAAAATAATTTCTGAGATAGATGGACTGGAAGAATTATTTATTTTCCCCAGTTGTGGAGATGAATCTTTGTCTCTTGGGGCATCTTGGATTGAATATTCAGAATTATTGAAACAAAAAGAAGAATTAAAACAAAAAGAACAATTAAAACCTATAGATTCTCTCAAGAATTTATATTTAGGCGGTCTTTGTTACGAAGGTAATATTGAAAAAATTATATCTAAACACATAAATGAAGAAGATGACATATCTATAAATAAATCTGAGAATATTTCTCGAGACACTGCAGAAATTATTATGAACAATCATATTATTGCAAGATGTAGCGGAAAAATGGAATGGGGTGCAAGAGCATTAGGTAATAGATCAATTTTAGCAAATCCTAAAGACTGGTCAAACGTTGAAAAAATAAATTCCAAAATAAAAAAAAGAGATTTTTGGATGCCATTTGCTCCATCATTATTAAAAGAAAAAGCTTCTAAATATATTGTTAATCCTAAAAATTTGTTTTCTCCCTACATGATGTTGGCATTTGATACTACAGAATTAGCTCAGAGTGAAATATGTGCAGCTATCCACCCAAGGGATAAAACAGCAAGAGTTCAGATAGTGGATAAATTAATGAATCCAGAATATTGGGAATTAATTCATGATTTTTATAAAATGTCAGGTACCCCTTGTATATTAAATACTTCATTCAATTTGCATGGTTTTCCATTGGTTTATTCTTTTGAAGATGCGATTTCCGTTTTTAAGAATAGCGGTCTAAACTATTTGGTTATAGAAAGTTTTATATTAAAGAAAATTAAGATTTAAAAGAATATGGCAACAAATAAATTTTTAAAAAGGAAAATTGGTAATATTCTTAGGAACTAATATCTTGAATATAAATAAAACAAAAATGAAATAGTATTTAATTTGATTTTTTTGAACTTAATTAATTGACTAAAAAATATAATGATTTCCTATTATCTTCTTTATTTTTTCTTAGCTTTCAAATCACTTGAGGAAACACAAGCATTTAATACTTTTAAAAAAGTAACCCAAAATTTATTAATAATATTTTTCTCTTTATTTATTGGGTTAAGGAATGAAGTTGGTTGTGACTGGTCTCAATATTTATTTATTTTTGATGAAATTCGATTTGGATCAATAGAATGGTATACTCTGGAGCCTGCATATTTCTTCATTAATTCAATTTTTTCACCTTTCGAATTTGGTATTTATTTGGTCAATGCAGTTTGTGCCTTAATATTTTCATATTGTTTAATTAAATTTTGCGAGAGCCTTCCCAGACCTTGGTTGGGTTTAAGTGTTGCTTTTCCTTATCTTATTACAGTTGTATCAATGGGTTATACAAGGCAATCGGTATCTATTTCACTATTTTTATTAGCGTTGTTGGTTTTAGAAAAAGGTCAATTTTATAAAAGTATTTTTATTATAATTTTAGGAATGTTATTCCATCGCTCAGGTGGTTTATTTTTTTTCGCTCCACTTATTTATACATTTCAAAGCTCAAGATCCAATAATCTTTTGAAAATTTTATTAATCATTCCAATTGGTTATTACTTTATATCTGAATTTATAATTTCTTACTGGGACCAATTCGTACAAGGTTATTTGAATGCTAACATGTCCTCAGGAGGTGCATTAATTAGAATTATTTTATTAGTTATCCCTTCAGTTATATTTATTTTTAATTTAAATAAATTTAAAATATCAAATATTTCTAAGAAAATATTTTTGGCTATATCATGGATGTCAATCGTTGCCTTAATTGCTCTACCACTTGTTCCTTCATCTACTGCCGTTGATAGGGTGGCTTTAAATTTTTTACCTATTCAACTATTGGTTGCTTCTCATTTGCCAGATATTGGTATTTTAAAATTAAATAAATTTGCTTCTAAGGTTTTAATAGTATTTTTTGTATTTTTTGTTCTTTCTACTTGGTTTCTATTTGCTGAACACTCATATTGTTGGATTCCATATAAGAATATAATTCTTTAAAATATAGCGTGGTAATTTCTTACATTTATGAAAATTTTGAAAAAATTAATCTATATTTTTACATCTTTAAATATCTTTTAGATTAATGAAAAAAATAGTTATCGTATCAAATACAGGATGGTATTTATATAATTTTAGATTCAAGTTAATTAATGAATTATCAAAGAAATATGCTGTTACTTTAGTATTCCCTTTTGATTGTTATTCTAATCCTCTCAAAAAGACTGGGTGTGAAATAATAAATTGGAAACTCAATAGAAATTCTATAAATCCTTTATTAGAAATTTTTTCCATATTTGATTTGATCAATATTTACTTGAAAATTAAACCTGAAATAGCTCATCATTTTACTATTAAAGCCTGTTTATATGGAACTATAGCTGGAAGAATAGTTGGATTAAAGAAAATTTTTAATGCCATTACAGGCCTAGGACATGTATTTCTGGCTAAAAATACAAATGCATTTATATATAAAATAGTGATGGTATTTATTTATCGAAAAGTTTTTAATCATAAATCTTCAAATCTGATTTTTCAGAACTTAGAAGATAGTAAATTTTTTCAAAATTTGAAAATAATTACAAAAAATAAGTCTTTTCTTATAAGGGGTTCAGGAGTAGATGTGAATTATTACAAGAGGGAAAAAGAAATTAAAAAAATTGATCTTAAAAAAACTATTAAAATATTCTTCCCTTCAAGGATTATGAAGGAAAAAGGTATTATTGAACTTTTAGAGGCATGTCAAAGTCTAATTGATGAAAATGTTGACTTGCATTTATATATACCAAGTGATTTATCTTTCCATAATAGAAGCTTTCTTTCTAAGAAAGAAATTAACAAATTAAAAAATAAAAGTTGGATAAAATTACTTGGTCAATTATCTGATTTAAAGCCTACTTACGAAAATTCAAATATTGTTATTTTACCATCTTGGAGAGAAGGCCTATCAATGGCATTATTGGAGGCTTCAGCAATGGAATGTTCAATAATCACAACAAATGTTCCCGGCTGTAATGATGTTGTGAAGCATGGAGAATCAGGTTTGATAGTTCCTCCGCATGATTCTGTTTCGATTAAGCTAGCTATATTATTTTTAATTAATAATCCTATGATTTCAGAGAAATTTGGGAAGAATGCAAGACTAAGTACTATGAAAAAATTCAACTCTGAAATCGTGATTTCTCAAACAATGAGTTTATACGAAAATTTTTAAATTATAAACCTTGATTATTTCTCATAAGCATTTGTAATAGTATAAATAAAGCTCTTGTTTCTTAAATGTGCGGAATAGCTGGTATATGGGATTTTAATAATGGTACTTCTGGAGATCTTTTGGCTAAAGAAGTCAATGATATGGCTAAAAATATTAAGGCAAGAGGTCCTGATAGTTCTGGATGTTGGATTGATGAAAAAGTTGGCATTGCATTATCTCATAGAAGATTGGCAATTCAAGATTTAAGTAAAAATGGACACCAACCTTTCTTAAGTCAATCAGGTAGATATGTAATTGTTTTTAATGGGGAAATTTATAACCATAGATTATTGAGAAAAGATCTTTCTAAATCCAGCACAGGAAATCTTTTTTGGAGAGGAAATTCTGATACAGAAACACTTCTTGCCTGTATTGAAACTTGGGGATTGAATTCTGCATTAGACAAATTTGCAGGAATGTTTTCTTTTGCATTATGGGATCGAAAAAAACGATCTATTTATTTGGTAAGAGATAGATTTGGAGAAAAACCTCTATACTATGGTTTTAAGAAATTTAATAATAGAAGCAAAAAAAGTTTTTTATTTGCTTCAGATTTAAGCGCTTTTAGGGCGCTAAAAGGCTATCAAATAAAAATAAATCCATCTGCATTTGAATCTTTTATGAATCAAGGTTTTATTTCTGCACCTTTGTCGATTGAAGATGATATTAATCAACTGAGGCCAGGCCACTATTTGGAAATTAACTATGAAAATATTGAAAGATTAGAGCTTAAAAGTATAAATCCTATAATGTGGTGGGATCCTCTAAAAATTTCTCAGAATAGTTCTAAATTGAATCCTAGTGATGATGATATTGTTATTAGTGAAGTCAATAATTCACTATTAAGATCTGTAGAGGAAAAGAAAATTTCTGATGTACCGATCGGTGTTTTTCTATCTAGCGGGATTGATTCCTCCCTGATTTGTTCTTTATTAATGCACTCCTCTAAAGAACCTATAAATAGCTTTACTATCTCTTTCCCGGATAATAATCAGGGGGAATTGGGTTTTGACGAGGGTCCCGCTGCAAAATTGATAGCCTCTTATTTAGGGACAAATCATAATGAAGTGTCTCTTTCATCCTCGGATCTGATCAAATTAATTCCCTCTTTATCAAGTATTTATACAGAACCATTTGCGGATTCATCTCAAATCCCTACATATTTAATTTGTAGAGAAGCTTTTAAAAATGGTCTAAAAGTCGTTTTATCTGGGGATGGAGCTGATGAACTATTTGGCGGATACAATCGTCATTATTTAATACCAAAAATACATAAAATTTTCAAAGACTTTCCCTATCCAGTTAGATCTTTAATTAGTAGCTTATTAATAAATTTACCAAATAAGAATATAGGTCTATCTCAACAAAAAATGCAAAAGTTATCAAAATCTATTTTACATGCCGAAAACTTAGAGTCTATTTATAATTCTTTAACTTGTGAATCGAGTGATAAACCATATTTAATCAAAGAAGAATTTCTTAACCCTAGTCAAGAGAAGAAAGAAACTTTACCATCTGCAACCTCAATTGCTGAAAGAATAATGCTTGCTGATGTTCAAAATTATCTTCACTCGGATATTCTTGTAAAAACTGATAGAGCCTCAATGGCAACTGGTTTAGAAGTAAGAGCTCCTTTCTTAGATCATAGAGTCGCTGAGTTGGCTTGGAAATTGCCACTTTCTATGAAAATAAGAAATCGAAAAACAAAATGGATACTTAAGAAGATTTTAAGTAATTATTTACCTAATTCTTTAATTAAAAATGATAAAAAAGGTTTTGCAATACCCATTAATAATTGGTTGAGAGGACCTTTGAAAGATTGGGCTTGTGATCTGCTTGCAGAATCAACTATTAAAAGACAAGGTTATTTGAATTCAGAAATCGTATCTAATTATTTGACAACTCACTTGAGTTGTAAAAAAGATAATTCCTCAAGATTATGGACACTATTGATGTGGCAATCTTGGCTTGCTGATATGGAACTATTAAAAAAATAGTATTGTTATGATTCAAATATGAACTAATTAAATTTTCAGAAGTTTAGTTATTAACTCCAAGTTTTCCATGGGGCTTTATTTTCTTTCCATAACTGTTCCAAAAGATTTTTTTCTCTCAAAGTATCCATTGGCTGCCAGAAATTATCGTGTGTATAGGCCATTAACTCTCTTTTCTCAGCTAGTTTTTTGAGGGGATACTCTTCCCAAGCAGTATTATCATCTTTTATTAGAGGAATACATTTAGGCGATAATACAAAAAATCCTCCATTAATTCTCCCTCCATCTCCTCTAGGTTTTTCTTGAAAGCTCTTTACTAAATTATTTTCACAATTAAGTGCTCCATATCTGCCAGGAGGGAGCACAGCAGTAATGGTTGCGAGCTTTTTATGACTATTATGATAAGAAATTAGATCTGATATGTTTATGTCTGCCAATCCATCACCATAAGTAAAACAAAAACTTTCTTCATTTTTGAGTAATTCATACGCTCTTTTTAATCTCCCTCCAGTTTGAGTTTTTTCACCAGTATCTAGAACAGTTACTTTCCAATCTTCACCTTTTTTATTAAGAATATTAACCTCATTAGATTCTAAATCTATTTCTAAATCTGAAAGATGAAGAGAGTAATTAAAAAAATATTCTTTTATAATATATCCTTTATATCCGCAACATATTATAAATTCTTTAATTCCGTAGGAGCTAAAGATTTTCATTATATGCCATAGAATAGGTTTAGAACCTATCTCTACCATTGGCTTTGGCCTTAGGTGCGTTTCTTCAGATAAACGAGTCCCTAAACCTCCTGCTAATATAACCGCTTTCATTCTTTTCTTTTAAATTAATGTAATTATAAAGATATAGCAGTTTTATTAACAACAAAAATTAAAAAAATTTCTTAATAGTTTTTAAAATCTTGTAAGGAGCTATAAAAAAACTCTCTTCAATCAAGTTATTTATGAATAAGTTCATGTATTAGATTCAGTAATAAAATTATTTGGTTAATAAATGAAAAATCTTTAAATTTTTAGCTTTATCTCAACCTTTATCTATTTTGCAAATATTCTACTTTTGAAAAGTATAATTATTTAATTCTAAGAAATAAAAACTAAGAATAATTAAATCAGAAATGAAATCTATTCTTGCTACAGGAGGAACTGGATATATAGGAAGTCATACCTGTCTTGAACTTTTAAAGAAAGGATATAAAGTTATAATATTGGACTCTTTAGTGAATAGTTCAGAAAAAGTTATTAGCAAGATAAATTTTTTATTAAATGATAAAAATATAAATAACAATTTGACCTTTATAAAAGGTGATATAAATGATGAAAAATTATTGGATAACATTTTTAAGCTTGCTAAAGAGAAATATGAACCTATTTCTTGTGTTATGCATTTTGCAGGATTAAAGTCTGTTTCTGAATCTCTTTCAAATCCTGTGCAATATTGGCATAACAATGTAGGAGGTTCAATAATCTTATTTAAATTAATGGAAAAATATGAATGTAGAACAGTTATTTTTAGTAGTAGTGCAACCATATATCAAATTAATGAAGATAAATTACTAAATGAAAGTAGCCCAATAAATCCTATTAATCCTTATGGTCAAACCAAACTTGCAATTGAAAGATTATTGAAAGATCTTTTTGATAAAGGTAATGATTGGAGGATTGCAAATTTAAGATATTTCAATCCAATTGGAGCACACAAATCTGGCTTAATTGGTGAAAATCCAAAAGGTATAAAAAATAATATTTTTCCAATCCTAAATGGAGTGGCAATTGGAGAAATCGAAAAGCTGAAAATCTATGGCAATAATTGGCCTACTCATGATGGTACTGGTATAAGAGATTTTATACATGTGATGGACTTAGCTGAAGGTCACATCAAAGCTCTTGAATATTTAGAAAATAATGAACCACAAATTTTGAATCTCAATATTGGAACTGGCAAGGGCACAAGTGTACTAGGTTTGATAAGGATTTTTGAGAATGTTAATAAAGTAAAAATTAATTATGAATTCACTAATAGAAGAAAAGGAGATTACGGTATTGTTATAGCTGATAATTCTTTAGCCAAAAGTTTATTAAAATGGACACCTAAAAGAAGTCTTGAAGACATGTGCCAAGACGGATGGAATTGGAAGAAAAATAATTTACAGGGATTTTGAATGATTGTTGTAAAAATCCTCTATTTCATAGAAGATAAGGTCTTTTTATTATGGAAAATTTTTAAAAATTCAAAATTGGTTTTTAAATTTCTTGGTTTCTACTTGCCATGTTGATTTCTTCCATATTCATCTTTAAATCTGATTATGTCATCTTCACCTAAATAATCACCACTCTGAACTTCAATAAGTGTAAGAGTAATTTTCCCTGGATTCGATAATCTATGTTTGGCACCCAGCGGAATAAAAGTGCTTTGATTTTCCGAGAGTATAAAAATATTATCATCTATCTCTACTTTTGCGGTACCTTCAACAACTGTCCAATGTTCTGCCCTATGGTGGTGCATTTGTAAGGATAGTGAAGAACCTGGAGTAACCTCTATTCTTTTAACTTGCCATCTTTTATCCTCTACAAGGGAAAGGTATGAACCCCATGGCCTATAAATTTTCTTGTGTAGTAAACCTTCCTTATAACCCTTTGAACCTAATTCACCAACAACAGATTTTAGATTATCAGAATTTTCTTTATTAGCAATCAAAATGGCGTCTGCTGTTTCAACGACAATAGTATTGCTTAAACCTAGAGTTACTAATAACCTATTTTCACTTCTTAGGTAACAGTTATTTGAATTAACATCGATGATTTTTCCTTTGATTACATTTCCTCGTGAATCTTTTTTCTCTTTTTCCCATAGAGACTTCCAAGAACCAATATCACTCCATCCTGCATCAAGTCCTATAACTAAACCCTTTGTTGTTTTCTCCATAACAGCTACATCAATTGGAATGTTCGGACATTTTGAGAATTTCAGAGGATCTATTCTTATAAAGTCAAGATCCTTAATACTATTATTAATTGCATCCTTACATTGTTTAATGATAGTTGGAGAATGCTTCTCAAGCTCTTCTAAAATTAATCTGGTTTTAAAAATAAACATACCGCTATTCCATGTGAATTTATTACTTTTGATTAATTTTTCAGCAACTTCTCTGTTCGGTTTTTCTATGAATTTCTTTATTTTTGATACTTCTATGTCTCCATCATTTATATTATCTACACTTTCAATATATCCGTAACCAGTCTCAGGATAATAAGGAATTATTCCAAAGGTTATTAACTTATCCTGTAATGCATATTTAAAACTGGTATTTAAAGCTTTATGAAAATTTCCAATATTATCTATAATATGATCAGCAGAGAGAATTAATAAAAGACTATCCATTCCCCCCATTTTGGAAGCTGTAATTGCTCCAAGTGCTATTGCAGGGGCTGTATTCCTTCCAATATTTTCTAAAATAATAGCTTTAGGGGTTACCCCAATATTTCTCATTTGCTCTGCTACTAAAAATCTATGCTCTTCGTTACAAATTATTATTGGATTATCAATATTATCTAGATCTGATATTCTTTCTTGCGTTTGTTGAAGAAGACTCTTATTACTGTTACTTGTAATTGCTAAGAATTGTTTTGGATAACTTTCCCTGGATAAAGGCCATAAACGTGTACCTTTCCCTCCACAAAGAATAATTGGAATTATTTTTTGTGCCATTATTTATAAACTTATTAATTAAATATTACTACAAAGATTTTTTTTAATTCAATTAATTAAAAATTAAACCTTTAGAGCCTTTATAGTATAGACAATAATTCTTTCTATGAAATCAATTTTAATAACTGGTTCCAATGGATTCATAGGGACGCATCTTTCAAAATATTTCTATGAAAAGGATTATATTATTTATGGAGTAGGTAAAAATCCTCCTAAAGCAAGTAATTTAATTTTCTTCAGAGAATATATAGGTGAGGAAGTTTTAGGAGGAAAAATTAAGAAATTTTTAAAAGAAAAAAAGCCTGATTATATTTTTCACTGTGCTGGCAATTCATCAATTCAAAACTCCATCAAAAACCCTTTAGATGATTTTCAAAATAATAGTTATCTGACTTTTGAGTTTCTAAATTTAATAAGGGAATTTACTCCTAGTAGTAAATTTTACTTTTTTTCAAGCGCAGCAGTTTATGGAGATCCACCGACACTTCCTATAAAAGAGACTGAATTGCCAAATCCTTTATCTCCATATGGATTCCATAAGTATCTTTCTGAGAAAATGTGTGATGAATTCTCTAAATTATATTCTTTGGATATTGTTGTTTTAAGAATTTTTTCAGCTTATGGTGAAGGTTTAAAAAGACAAATCTTTTATGATTTAATGCGTAAATTTAATAATGATGAAGAAATTATACTAAGAGGCACGGGAAAGGAGTCTAGAGATTTTATTCATGTTTTCGATATTTGTAGAGCTATAGAATTTATTATGAATAATAAAAATAAATCTTTAGAAATTTATAATATTGGAAATGGTGAAGAAATCTCTATTGAAAATATTTCAAGATTAATTTCAGATTATTTGAACTCAAAAAAAATTATAAAATTTGATAATATTAGAAATAAAGGTATCCCTTTAAACTGGAAATCAGACATAACTAAGTTAAAAAATATTGGTTTTTATAAAAGTATTGCTTTTGAAAATGGGATAAGAAATTATATTAATTGGTATAAAAAAGAATTTAAATTTTAATGAAAAAAAATAAAATATGTTTAATTATGAAAAATAATCAAGGCTGGACAGGTGGTGCAGAATATATTAAAAATATTTTATTTTCTTTCTCATATTTAGAAATAAATGATAGAAAAAAAGTTGAGTTACATTTAATATCTTTTGAAAATAAAAACTTTAATAAAAGCTTAGAAAAATATTACGATTATCTACATACTTATGATAATTTAAGTCCACTTTTCATAAGCAAACTCTTTAAACAAAAAAGATTTAATAAGCTTAAAGAATTTATCTTTACTTTTTTAACTGTATTGAGATGGAAGATGAATTTTGTTTTTCCTTTCCCAAATTATTTATCTTGTTTAGGCATAAATTCAGCATTATGGATCCCTGATTTTCAGCATCATTATTTAGAGAAATTTTTTTCTAATAAAGAAATTCAATATAGGAATTATAAGTTTAAAAAAATTGTAAGGAATTCATCATTACTCGTTTTAAGTAGTAAGGATAGTAGAAAAGATCTAAATAAATTTTATCAAAAAGAGAATAAAAAAGTTTTTGTTCTAAATTTTAGGGCTAATTTAAATAGATTATGGCTCAAAGAAAATCCCGAACAAACTATTAAAAAATATCATTTACCTGAAAAATTTTTTCTTATTTCAAATCAATTTTGGAAACATAAGAATCATTTATTAGTTTTTAAGGCATTAGATTATTTGAAAAATCAAAAAAATATTAAACCGATAATAGTTTTTACAGGTAAATTATTTTATGGTGATGATTCATATGGAAAAGAAATTATCGCGGAAATAAAAAAACTTAATATAAATAATCAAATTTTTATTTTAGGTTTAATACCAAAAAAGGATCAGTTTCTTTTGATGAGAAAAAGTATAGCAATAATACAGCCCTCTCTTTTTGAGGGATGGAGTACTATAGTTGAGGAATCAAGATCAATTGGTAAAAATATTATACTCTCAGATTTAGATGTACATAAAGAACAAAACTTTAGTAGATCAATATTTTTTCAAAGAAATTCTTACGAAGATTTGGCTTTAAAAATATCTTATGCTTTTGAAAAATTTAGACCTGGACCTAATATAAATGAAGAAAATTTATTTGCTAAAAAACATAAAATTTTAATGCAAAATTTTGCTAAACGGTTTTTGTTACTTTCAAATATTAAGTAATTTTTATTTCCATAATTTGGATGTCAAACTTCTTCTCCATAAATAAGGTTGTATTTTTAACCAAACTCTATAACCATCTGAGAAGTTTGGATTTTTTAAATTAAGAAATTTGTTAAAAGAATCTTTTGCCTTATTTCGATAAATATTTAAGCCTCTAGATTTTTCATCTTTCAGTAATATTAATAATTCATCTTTCATTGTGTTTTTAAACCACTCGTGGCTTGGGGAATTCCAACCAATTTTGTCTCGTCTAAGCCTTATGTTATCTTTTAAAATTCCTTTTAGAGCATCTCTTTGGATTCTCTTCGTAAAACCGTTTCCTAATTTGCTTTTTAATGGGAGTGAAAAAACATAACATACTAATCTCCAATCCATAAAAGGCATCCTTACCTCTACGCTATTTGCCATAGAATACTTATCATAATTTCTAAGTAAGGTTGGTAAGGTTGTGAAATGAAATATTTCATATAATGCTTGAGTTAACCCATCCATCTCTTCAAAGCAATTATGAGTTCTTACTTTTTTTAAAATTTCATTTTTTGTATTTTCGAAGTCATCATTAAATCCAAGGTTATTTGAACTTATTAATAAATTATTTATTGATGATTTGAAGTATTCGATAAATTTATATTTTACCCATTTCCTTTTTATTTTTTTCTCATTTGTTGAATATATCCCACTTTTTGTAGATTCATTTATTGAGATTAATTCTCTAAATTCCGAAAGGTTTTTAGATTTAATCATTAATTTTTTTATATGACCGTATCCAATAAATAATTCATCTGATCCATGCCCATCAATAGAAACTTTTATTGATTTACGATTTATTGCTGCATACGTTTGAAGCATTGGATGAGGTAGTGATATGTATGGATCTTCAACCATCGCAATGCTATCAATTAGATTTAATTGAGAAGAATTGGGATTTATTTTCACCTCATTGAAGTTTATTGATAAATTATTAGATAGTTCTCTTGCCCAATTAGTCTCATCTAAATCACTTTTCCCGTAAGAACTACAAAAAGTCTCATTACAATTTTTTTGAATTGGATTAGTCTCCTTTCCTATATATTTCATCGCTGCAACAACTGAACTGGAATCTAAACCTCCACTTAGTGTAGAACTTATTTTCACGTCAGAACGCATCCTTATTTTTACAGAGTCTAAAAATAATTCTCTCCATTCATCTACTTGATTCTCGTATGAATTTTTATTGAAATTTATATTATCCAATGTATTCCAATATTGATATTCTTTTAAAACTTGATCTTGGTAAATTACATAATGTCCTGGTAGTATTCTCTTAATTCCTTTTATTACACAAGAACTTGTATATTCATAATCAAATACATTATTCAAATGTTTTTCTATGTTTTCTGAAGGTGTGATTTCATCTAGGAATGGAGTAATTGCTTTCATTTCAGATGCAAATATTAGACTATGATCATTTAAAGTAGAGTAATAAAGTGGCTTCACCCCGAATCTATCTCTTCCAAGTATTGCTTTATTTAGTTTTTTATCCCAAAGACAAAAAGCCCACATACCATTACACTTAAACTGGAAGCTAGGTCCTTCTTTTATTAGACCCTCCATAAATACTTCTGTATCTGTTCTTGATATAAAAAAACTTCCTTTATTTTCTAAATCTTTCTTTAACTCTAGGAAATTATATATTTCGCCATTAAATATGAAAATATATCTATTATCTTTTGAGATAAATGGTTGATTACCTTTATTTGTCTTGTCAATAATATTTAATCTTGTATGGCATAAATTAACTGGATAATTATTTTCGCTTGAAATCCATTGCCCAAATGCATCAGGTCCTCTATGGCTAAGTTTCTCTAAAACTTTATCTGCAAATTTAGCCGATTTTCTACCTATTAACCCAGCAATTCCACACATATTAAACTAAAGATTTAATTAATTTATAGATTTTTCTTATGTAATAATTTGGATTTGAAATTATTAAGTAGATTTTTTTTAATAATGAAATTTTAAATGAATTATCAAAAGTGTATTTATCTCCTTTAAAATTAATTATTTTTGTTTTTGGGTGATTTAATAAACCATTTTTTGAAAATATTTTTATATTTTTCTTTTTTCTAAATTTATTTATCCTGATTTTTGTATTAGAGGCCTCCATATCAAAACCAATATTATTTATCAAATTAATATTTGGAGTGATGTTTAGTCCTTTATTTGAAATACAGGTATAAAGCCATCTGTATGCCCAAGAATCTGGTTTTTCATGATATTTTAAATTATCCCAAATTTTTAACCAATATTTTTCTTCAGAGTTGTTTAAGAAATATTGTTTTTTGTTATGGAGATTTTTGAAAGATTCATAAGTATCTAGGTTATCGTCAATCCTTAACCAACGATTTTTCCAAGTAGCCCAACCCCAAGAGTGGAAATATTTACTAAAGTAATAACTACTACCACCACGCAAGTTACCATTTTGAAGATTTGTTCCATTTATATTCCAGATCTCAAAGTCTTTTTCATATTTTTTTAACAGTAAATAGCAAAACTTGAAAAACTCAGGTTTAGGTATACAGTCATCCTCAAGAATAATCGCCATCTCATTACTTTCGAAAATCCAATTAATACTTTTTATCATATTAAGCCTGCAGCCTAAGTTTGTATCATTAAAATTCTTTTTTACATTACATTTCCAGTCAATATTTTCGTTAATTATTTTTCTGGTTTGATTTGTTTTTTCTATTTCTTTACTGATTTCATTCCTTGGTCCATCGCATGAAAAATATAAGTTTTCAGGTTTTAAAACTTTTAAAGAATTTATCAATATTCTTATTTTCTCTGGTCTGTTCCAAGCCGTTATTAGAATTGGTGTTTTCAAATAATTCATTACTTGTGTTAATAAAGTCAGATATCTAATTAGTTGTAAATTCTTCTTTTGAAGTTATTTTATAAATCTTGCCTTTTCTAAACTCAATAATCCTATCACAGTTTAATAGTGCATTTTTTGAATGACTTATCGTTATAGTAGTCTTTTTATTTGGCAAATTATAAATATTTTTCATTATTGCTGCTTCAGTATCATGATCAAGCGCATTGGTTGACTCATCCAATATGATTATATCTAGATCATTATATATAGCCCTCGCTATTCCTATTCTTTGTTTTTGTCCTCCGCTTAATTTAATTCCATCTTCGCCAACCAGAAGAAAAATATTACTATTTCGCTGTCTTATTAAATCTTCCAAACATGCTTTTTTTATTGAAAAATTTATTTTTTTTAAATCTATTTTGGGTTGTGGAATACCTAATGCAATATTATTTACCAAAGTAGAATTTGTTAAATATATTTTTTGAGGAACATGGTTAATATTTTTTCTCCATGAATAAAGACAATCGAGATTTTTGGACTCAAAAATATTCCGACCATCTACAAGTATTTCCCCTCCAGAGGGTTTTTGTAACCCCATAAGTATATTTATAAACGTTGTTTTACCACTTCCTGTAATTCCCATTATTCCTATATTCTCTCCTTTCTTTATTGCGAGGTTTATATTTTTTAGTGAGAAAGAATCG
Organism: uncultured Prochlorococcus sp.; assembly: GCA_902626435.1. Classification (GTDB taxonomy): domain Bacteria; phylum Cyanobacteriota; class Cyanobacteriia; order PCC-6307; family Cyanobiaceae; genus Prochlorococcus_A. Next base: position 14,186 of record CACOFO010000006.1, on the reverse strand, counting down.
GAATTTTTATACTTGTAAAACAAATTTTTTATGATAATTTCTTTATTGAACTTTATTGAATTGATTTTCTTCTTATCTAGTTTTTGATATCTTAATTTAATTAATTTAAGAACTCTTTTTAAACCTTCATCATAAAAAAATAATAATTGCCAAGATCTATAAACTGTTTGCATAGATGGTAATAGTTTTTGAGCTCCTAGCGCAAAAGTTCCAATAAGTGGAACAATATCTTTCCCCATATTTGAAAAAACTATATAGCCTGCTAGTCCAATAACTATTAGTCCTACACCTTCAAATAGATATCTTGGGAAAGTCGTAACGAATCCACTTAAACCTTGATATTTCCTAGAAATGTAACTTGCTTCATTATATTTTTCGAGAAAAAATTTCTGTTTTCCGCTAAGAATTATTTCTTTAATCGCTCCTAAACTTTCTTGAATAATTTGCAAGAATTCTTGACTAGATCTGAGTTCATATTTTCCGTATATTTTAACTTTTTTGCTTGTTATTATGCCAATAAAAGTATAAAGAATAGATAGCATAATAACAGTAAAAATTGTTATTGAAAAGCTAAGATTAATAAGACCAATTACTAAACTTATTGAAAGAATAATGCAAGTTATTAATGATAGTAAATTTTCAATAAAGAAATTTGCTTTATCTATATTCTTCGTAAGATCATTTATTATTTTTGTTGAGCTAGTATTTATATGATAATCTAATTCTTGATGGATAATATTTTTAAATACTTTACTTTCAAGATAAACTAATAATGAGACTCTAAATTTCATACTAATCCATAAATTAAATATTCTTAATGATGTACTTAGAATGATTAAAAATATAAAGATAAATGTTGTTTTTTGTACTATATTATTTGATAAGTATAAGGAGAATGATTCTGTCCATTTTATTTTCTCTATTACTGAAATAGGGTTAATTAATGATTCAAGAAATAAACTGGCAGACGATAGTGTTACAAACTCTAGTATCCCATTTATTAAATTTAAAAAAATTAAAATTATTAATTGAAATCTTCTTTTAAAGTCAATATTTTCATATAAATTGAGAATGGAATTTATAATATTTGGCCTATACATAAATATTCTTATATTAAATTTTTCTTGTTTCTTAGATATTTAAAAATGTAAATAAATTTGTTTATTAATCTTTTTATATAGCTACCTTTCATCCAGCTCATTTCCCAATGATGAATTGCAAATGATTCTGACACAATTTCATTCTCTTCTTTTACTGAACTATTTATCAAAAAATAAGGGTATGGATAGCAATAGTTAGATGGTAATATCATGCAATTATTAAGAGCATAATTTTTAAAATATAATTCTGTTAACTTTTTTGGACCCGATAGATTTATTATTGACATTGGATCTGTTGTATCTTGTGGTAATTTAAGACTAGTTATCAATTCTTGCATCATTTTACTTTGGCGAGATGCCATTAAAAACCCGTTTAATACTTCGGGTGTGTAATTAAATCCTATGCAAGATACAAAATCATAATCTCTTAATTCATCAGGAATTTTTTTTAAACATTCAAAATCAGTATCAATATAAATCCCACCATATTTATAGAGAATTTCATATCGAGCTAGATCACTTTGAAAACCTATATTATCCGATGAATCAAAAATATATCTGTTTTGCATCGGAAAATTTTTTAGATCATCATTTGTCCATAACTTGTAATCCCACCCAGGATGATTTTTTTTCCAAGTTTTACCCCAATCTAAATACTTTTTTGGAATTTTCTTTGGGCCAATCCATATTTGATGAATTCTTTTTGGGATTTTCTTATCTAAGTTCGACTTTTTTTTAAATTTTTGCAGATGAATTTCAAAATTATCGGCAAGATGCTGCCATTTATTAACATCTTCTATTTTATGTACAAAATCCCATTTAAATTTACATGATTTCGCAAATTCTGTAAAAAAAAAGCTTTCCTTCATATTACAAGTAAGGGTTTAAAGGGAGTTCTTTGTGATTCCATTTATGGAGTTTCATTTCTTTTAACAGATTATTATCAGGTTTTTCTTTAAAAAGGATATTAATATTTAATGAATTATTTAGTAATTTTAATTTGCTTAAAATGTCTTTTGAGTAAATGATTGCCTTAAATATAGTAATTTTAATTTTAGTTGATATTTTCTTGTCATGTAATTCTATATACTCTACACCTTTAATGTAGTGATCGTTTAATTCTATAAATCCTATATCTCTGTAGTGCATTCCTAAGAGGAATTTTTCTAATTCTCTCCTATTTGTTGTATAAATAAAATTTCCAACTTCTTCAAATGAATAGCAATCTTTATTGAAATTTTTACCTTTTATAAATTTATAAAAATTTAGAATTTTTTTTAATAATTTAGAGAAAGAATTTAATCTATGGGACACCTGATCATTTGGCTCAATTAAAATTACTCCCTTTTTGCAAACTCTAAAAGCTTCATGAAGAGCAATCCATGGCCGAGGGAAATGGTGAAAAGCTTCTTTTATCAGTACATAATCAAATGAATTATCTTGAAAGCTTAATGATTCAGCATTTTCTTTTTTATATTCATTAATAAAACCAATTTCTTTCCCAATTTTTAATAATTTATCTGAATAATCTGTAGCTAAAGCATTAGCACCATTGGTCATAATATAATTTGCCTCGGTACCATATCGTCCATCTCCTATCGTTAACCAGTGCTCATCCTTTTTGATGAATGGTTTTATAGTTTCAAGCATTCTTTTATGTCTCCAGTAATCAAGAGTATTTTTTTTAAGCCACTGTTTTGAATGCTTCCTTTTCTCTTTATTAGATATACATTCTGACCATTCTTTATTTTGCTGGTCATATTTTATTTGCATATATAAATTCCTATGTTTTTGTTATACGTGGATTGTACTTTAAATGAGGATATGATCCAAATAATAATAAAAGAATAAAAGTATTAATTTTTAATCATAGGTAATGTTTTTTTGTTTAATTGGTGAATAAGTTAAAATAGAATAATTAAGAGAGTTTTTTATGAAATATCATAAATACTTATTTAAAGATTATTCTCTAAAAATTATTCAGGCATTAGAAAAAGTAGATCAAAATGCTGTTGATGAATTGTTTAATCAAATAGATAAAATTATAGGGACAAATTCAAATATTTTTTTATTGGGAAATGGCGGTAGCCAGGCAAATGCTCATCATATAGCAGGAGACTTTATTAAAACTTTCTCAATAGTTGGATTGAAACTTAAGATTTCTTGCTTGGCTGATAATGTTTGTCATCTGACTGCGGCATCAAATGATCTTTCTTATGAAGATTCTTATGCAATATTAGTAAATAATATAATAGATAAAGATGATTTTATTATTTATCTTTCTGGAAGCGGTAACTCCCTTAATCTTGTTAAATGTGCAAGGAAAGCATTAAATGCGAATATAAAGCAAGCTGCAATTGTGGGATTTACTGGAGGAGCACTAAAAGAAATTGTAGATTTCCCAGTACATGTAAATTTTGATGATATGGAAATATCTGAAGATATTCAATTGTCAATTTTTCATTATATAAAACAAAGACTGATGGATAAATATAGCGCCTTATTTAACGAGGTTGATTTGACAAAATATAGAAAAAGGACAACTGAGGATCTTATTTCATGATAATAATTGGGAAATGTCCTTATAGAGTATCTCTATTGGGTGGTAGTTCAGATTTAAGTTGGTTTGTCAAGGAAAAAGGTTTTGGTCTATGCTTAGGATTTTCTCTAAATCAATATTCCTATTCAGTTATAAATTTGCTTCCTGAAAATGCAAAGAAAGGGATTCTTGAATATTCTACTAGAGAAACTTATTCAAATGTAAATGATATAGTTCATCCTATAATTAGGGAGGTATTAATTGATCTCAATTTACCAAGTTTTATTGAATTAAAAACTTTTGGATTCGCAAGTGGAGGGGCTGGTTTAGGGGGTTCAGCATCTTTTATAATTTCATTAGTATCTTCTTTATGTTCAGCTTTTGAACTTAATTTAAACTTAAATGAAATTATTGAAAAAGCATGTTTTATTGAGATTAATAAATTAAACAAACCAATAGGAAAGCAAGATCAATATCTTTGCGCTAATAAAGGATTTAGTTCTTTTAATTTTTATGATGATAATAAGGTAAAAGAAAATTATTTATCAAAAAGTATGTTACTGACTTTGCGAAAATTAGTAAATAATTTTTATCTTATCCCAACTTACAAAACAAGGAATTCTGATTCTGTATTATCTAAAATTAAAAGTCATGAAAATTCTTTAGAAAAGATTCTTGAAATAAGATCAATAGCAAGTAAATTTATATCTTTTAAAGATGACCGTAACCATATGATTGAAGAACTTTTTCATAATTCTATAAGGGATTCATGGGAAATTAAGAAATCTATGTCTAACGTAATGACAATAACTTTATCTGAGCAGTATGAAGAAATAAACAAATTAATCCCAAATCACTGGATTAGACTTGTTGGCGCAGGTCAGGGAGGTTATTTTCTAATATCATCAAAAATTAATGAAAAAGAAGTAAATGAATTATCAAATAATAAATGTTTAAAAGGAATTTTTAAAGCAACTATTTCAGATGAGGGGGCCTCTATTTTAAAAGTATGATACAAAAAAAATATAGTGCTGTTGTAAGTTGTGGAGGTCTAGGAACAAGACTAAAAAAAATCACAAAAGATATCCCTAAAGCTTTGTATCCTATTAATGGGAAATCGACCCTTGAAAGATGTATATCTGAATTAAATAATCACTCTATTAATAATATTCTTATTTCCTTAGGATACAAAAATGATTATTTCATAGATTTTATAAATAAACTAGAGGGAAAATATAGTATTAATATAGATACATTTATAGAAGAAAAGCCTCTTGGTGAATGCGGTGTTTTATGGAAAATAAAGGATAATTTATCTGAAGAATTCTTTTTTATAAATGGAGATCTAATATATTCTTTGGATTTTGATAGATTAATTTATTTTCATCAAAGATTATCTTCAAATCTTACTTTGGTAACACATACAAGTGATCATCCTGATGATTCTGATTTGGTGTCAGTACCTAATGGCTCATTGATAGAAAAGATCTTTTTAAAGAATTCAAAAAAATTTGAAGAAAAAAATGCATATTTAGGTAATTCTGGAATTTGCGTAATTAAGAAAGATTTATTAAATAAAATTAAGGAACCAAAAGAAAAAATTTTAAGTTCAGTCTTTCACCATATCGTAAAAAATGCTTTTGAAATGGACATTGATATATATTCCTATAACACAACTGAATACATAAAAGATATGGGAACTCCTAAAAGATTGAGAAAAGTAAAAGAAGATTTAGAATTAGGCAAAGTCAAATTAAAGAATTATTTAAATCAACAAAGTGCTTTGTTTTTAGATAGAGATAATACAATTATTGAATGCCAAGTGGGAGAATACATTTTACGAGAAAATGATATTAAATTTATGGAAGAGAATATAATTCGAATTAGTAATATTGCTAAAAAATATGATTTTGTTTGTTTAGTAACAAATCAGCCTAGTATCTCTATGGGTAAATTATCTATGGAAAGATTAGATAGCATTAATAGTACTGTAATAAAGCATTGTCTTTCAAAAGGTTTGAAAATTGATGTAGTTACATTTTGCCCTCATCATCCTCATAAAGGATTTGAAAATGAGATTTCAATTTTGAAAAAGGATTGTTTTTGTAGAAAACCAAATCCAGGAATGATTTTAGAACAAGCTTTTTTAAGAAATATAGATCTTGGAAATTCATTAATGATAGGTGATTCGGAAGTTGATTTAAAGGCGGCAGAAAATTCAGGTTGCAAATTTATTAATGTAAAGAATTTATGAAATATTCATTTTTTGGAACATGTTCGAATGATTATGAACAATTATTTGAATGTTTACAAACAATTTTAGAACAGACAAAAAAACCAAAACAGCTTATTTTAGTAAACTCAGGGAGAAAAGATATAGAGAAAAAAATTTTAAATAAATTAATTAATAGTAATATTGAGTTGGTTTATATTATGAAAAAATTAAATAGAGTAAAATCATTAAATATTGCAATTGATTGTTCAAGCTCTGAATATTCTTTTAGATATGACACAAGATCAAGATTTTCAAAAAATTATGCAGAAAATGCTTTAAAAATCTTTAATGATAAATCCTCTATTGTTGAAGTAGTTGGTGGAGTTCCAAATGTGATTCCAGAAACAAATAACTTTGAAGCAACTATATGTTCTCAAATATTGAAAAGACCTTATATATATTTTTATCCCAAGCATAAAAATATAAATTATTCTGGATATGCTTCATCAATATATTTAGGTTGTTTTAGAACAAAAACTTTAAGGGAAATTAGATTTAATGAGAAAGAGGCTCTTATATCAGAAGACTCATTAATAATTCATGATTTTCTTGAGAAAGGATACAAGGCTTATTTATCATCCTCGATTAAACTTTCTTATGTAAGTAGATCATCATTTAAAAATATTCTTAAATTATTTAACACTTATGGTTTTTGTCGAGCTAATACAATAATAGTTTCAAGAAAAATATTTATTTCTGCAAGACATTTTTTTATATTTATATGCTTTATTTTATTTTTAATTTTAAGTTTTAAATTTTCTTTAGTTTTAGTATTGCTCTTACCCCTAATACTTTTAGGAATAAATTTTTTAGGCGAGATAATATCATATGGGCGAAAGGCTAAATTTGTCTTACCTTTTTATGCAACTTTGTGTCAATTTTTATGGATATTAGGTATTCTATGGGGTTTTATAAGTATTTTTAGAAATATAAAAAAACAATCGAATTTTATTTCTTGAAAAAAGATGTAATCGTCACCGGCGGTGCCGGTTTTATAGGTTCAAATATAGTTTCAACCTTGATTGAAAGAGGGGTAAATATTCATATATTTGATAACCTCTCTACTGGTAATAAGAAGAATCTAGACTTAAATCGTGTAAATTTGCATAAAATAGACCTAAAAGATGATTATAGGAAATGGCCTAAAATAGAAGCTTCAACTTTTTATCATTTTGCCGCAAATGCAGATGTTAGAGGTGGATTAAAGAATCATGAAGTTGATATAACTGAAAACTTATTAGTTACTAAAAATTGTTGTGATTATGCTATTGAAAATAATATTTTAGACTTTGTATTTGCTAGTAGTGCAACAGTTTATGGAGAACCCAATATTTTCCCTACAAAAGAAGATTGTATTTTTAGTCAAACATCTTTGTATGGTGCTAGTAAGATTTCATGCGAAGCCTTTATTCAAGCATATTCAAATTATGATTATTTTAAGTCAACTATATTTAGATTCGTATCTTGGATAGGTAAAGGTTATTCTCATGGAGTCATTTATGATTTTGTAGAAAAATTGTTGAAAAATGAAAATAAATTAGAAATATTGGGTGATGGAAATCAGATTAAATCATATTTAGATGTTAGAGATGGGGTAAAAGGTGTATTAGATATATCCGCATTACACAATAAGAAATCATGTGTTTTTAATTTAGGTCATGATGAAGTAATGAATGTAATAAAATTAGCTGATATTGTTTGTGATGAAATGAATTTAGAAAAAGTACAATATGAATTTACAGGAGGTAAAAGAGGTTGGATTGGTGATTCTCCTTTGGTGCATTTAGATACTAATAGGGCAAAAGATTATGGTTGGTATCCCAGAATAAGTATTGAAGATGGAATTAGAGAAACTGTGAGATATTTAATTTCTGATGAATCAAGAAGATTTAGATAAACTTCAAAAGATAAAATCTACTAATAAAGATTTATATTTTTGTAATAGATGGTATAAGAAAAATAGACGTTTTGGTAAAAAATACTTAATTAAAAAAATTAATTTTCTAATTAACTTTATATTTTTATTATTTATAATTTTGATTAATTCTTTTCTTGTAGGTTTTATAGAGGAAACTCCATCTAAGAAAAAATTTATAATTGGTTTTTTTATATAAATAATTTCTTGAGCATTTTCTATTATTAATCTTTTCCAATATCCATCAGAAATTGATTCTAAATTTGTTGGAAATTCATTAATTTTAGCAAGCTTATTAGAAATTATCATGGCTTGGTGATTAGGTTCAAAAAGCTTAATCCATTTTTCAAAGTTACTTAATTTACTTCCTGGAAAAAACCAATTTAATTTATTTGAAGCAATGTTATTTGCCTGACCAAAGATGAGAGTATTTTTAGGCGTTTCAGAAAGAGTATTTTCTAAAATAATTTTTAATGAATTATCATTATAAAATTGATCTCCACCGTTTAAGAACATTATGAATTTTCCTGCAGCAATATATTTTGCATAATTCATACATGGGTAAATTCCAAATATCTTTCTTTTTTTTGTATCAATATGCTTTATTAAAATATTTTTTTCTTTATTTTCATCGCAGAATCTTTTAATTAATGTATTATTTTTTTCTTGTTTGATTTTTGAAGATCCGTCTATTATAAGCCATTCAATTTTTAAAGATATTTGTTGAGAATTTATACTCTTTAGTGTCCTTAGAAATTTATTATTATCGTTCTTGGTAAGTGTAATAATTGTTAATTGTATATTATTGTTTCTCACTTTATTAGTTTTCTTATTTGCAAAAAATTATACCATTATAATTTTTATAAAGCGTTTAATATATATGAGTGATATATCAAACTTGCCCGTTTTAATATTAGCTTATAATAGATTTGATAAATTCAAAAGATGTATTAATACACTTTATAAACAAGGTATTAAAAAAATATTTCTATCAATTGATGGCCCTAAAAACAAAAATGATTTAATAATTCAAGAAAGAATTCATAATTTTTGCCTAAATAACAATCTTGATTTGGGAATTAAAATTAGGCAATTAAACTATAATCATGGATGTAGAGAGGGACCGTTAGAGGGGATATCATGGTTTTTTAGTGAAAATAGATATGGAGTAATACTTGAAGATGATGTAATTATTTCAAAAAAAGCAATGCAAGCTTTTTCATTCTTACTTGAAAAACATCAAAATAATAATAAATATATGTCACTTTCCTCCTTCAATGAATTTTCCAATAATAGTATCGAGTCAATATATTCCTTGCCTGTTTGGAGAAGTTGGGGTTGGGCCTCGTGGGCCGATAGATGGTTAACTCACCTCGAGTTTTCAAAAAAAATAAAAGATTTTAATATGTGGGAATTATGTGAATTAATGCCAAGGCACTTAAGATCGATTGAAACAGTAAAACTTGTAAAATCAAGTCAATTGAATTTGTTGGATGCTTGGGATTATGAATTTAATTTTACACATGTAGTAAATTCCAAGTACTCCTTAACTTTGGGAGGGATAAATACTTTTGTTTATGGTTTTGATAATTCAGCAACACATACAATTAATGAAAGTTCTATTGGAATTAATTTTAATTTATTTAATGAGAGAAAAATTGATTGTTCGTCTGTAAAAATTAATTTTGAAAATAATCTTTCAATTTTAAAAAAATGTGGTTTTCAAATAAGAAAGAATTTTTTCTGGCCTTTTAAGATATATGAGTTTTTTAAATATCTATCTTATGCTCTAATTTTTTTTCTTCGCCAAATAAAAAGATTTATATTTAGAAAATATTATAAATTAAACAATAAATAGTTATTATAGAAAAGCATTTTATATAAAATATTGGCTTTAATTTTTGCATCTGGTGGAGGTAGATTAGGTAATCAAATCCTAAATCTTATTCATTTAATTGCTTTATCAGAAGAATATAATATCAAAATTCTAAAGCTAAATGATTCTTTTTTGACTTCAAAGGATAAAGCCTTAATGTATGGTATTGACCTAAAAAAAGTTAACTGGCAAATAAATAATTATTCTATTGATAATTGTTTTAAATATAAAATTTTACAAAAAATTTTCATCCGTTTCTTACATATATACTTTTGTATCTCACTAAAGGCCAAATCTTATAAAATTGGATCTGAAAATAATTATCCAAAATTTATTCTTGGAAAACAATTAAAAAATGGATTTTCTATTAAGAAATTGATCAAAGAAGCTGAAATTTATAACGTTGTCATAAGTGGTTGGGGATTAAGAGACTGGGAACTTGTAAACAAAAACAAAAAGAAAATTATAACCCATTTAACTAGAGGTATTAAAAATTTTCTAAAGGATAAAACTTTTCCTGGAAATGATTATTTATTAGTACATATAAGAAGAACAGATTTTTTAGAAATTAGTGAATATAAAGATTTGAATTTCAATGATGAAATATGGTTTAAGTCAATCTTAAAATTATGCCAAAATAAGTTTATTAATTCAGTTGTAATTTTTAGTGATTCAAATATAAGTATCAACCTTATTAATAATTTAAAAGATCAGCATATAAATGTTGTAATTCCAGATTCAAAAGGTAAGTCTATTTTCCTAAAACTATTTTTTAGTTATATTTCTCATGCTAATTCAGTAATTTGTAACTGCTCTAGTTTAGTTTTAAGTGCATCTTTTTTATTTCATGAAAATGTTTATTTACCATCTAGACAAAAAGATTATCAAAAAGTATTTATAGAAGATGCTCATATCTCTTATCCAGCAAATCTGAATTGGAATTGAGTTTATCTTGTTCTTAATTTATTATTTTTTACTTCTTCTTTATAATCTTTGTAGGTCATTTTAATCCCATCAAACAAAGATATTTTTGATTTCCAACCTAATTTTTCTATTTTTGAGTTGTCTAATAGTTTTCTAAATGTCCCATCAGGTTTATCTTTATTCCAAATGATTTTGCCTTTGAATGAAGTTACATCAGCAATGATCTCAGCAAGTTCTTTTATGCTTAAATCAATTCCCGTTCCAACATTGAGCCAAGTTAATGGATCTCCCGTTTGATCTCTAGGAGCATCATCCTGATTAGGATCCCAATTTTCTAAAGCAAATATAGAAGCATCTGCAAGATCATCAACGTGCATAAATTCTCTTCTCGGATTTCCTGTGCCCCAACATTCTATGTAGTCTTTTTGTGCAAGTTTGTGAGAATGAAATCTATCAATAAGTGCAGGAAGAACATGGCTGTTGTATGGATGATAATTGTCGCCTTTGCCATAGAGATTAGTTGGCATAAGAGAGATTGCATCAAATTTATATTGTTTCCGTAATGCTTGACATAATTTAATTCCGCTAATTTTTGCTAATGCATAATATTCATTAGTTTTCTCGAGAGAACTTTTTAATAATTCATCCTCTTTTATTGGGTAATTTGACTCTTTTGGATAAATACAACTGCTTCCAAGAAAAAGTAGTCTTCTTACTTTATTTTTCCATGCAGCTTCGATTATATTATTTTGAATCTTTAGATTATCTAGTAAAAAATCAACTGGATATGAATCATTAGCAAATATTCCGCCAACTTTAGCAGCCGCTAGTATCACTATTTCAGGCTTGTTATCCTTAAACCATCTGAATACTAAGTCTGTGTTTTTTAAATCAAGTTCTGATCTGCTTGGGTAAATTAAATTTTTAAATCCTAAATTATTTAATTTTCTTTTAATCGCACTACCAACCATGCCACTACTACCAGCTATAAATATTTTATCTTCTTTATTTAGTAAATTCATTTAAATATAATTCAATTGTTTTTATTTATAGGGGTAGAACCTTTACCATTTAAAACAAGTTTTAAAGTTTTAAAAAATATCATAAAATCCAGAAATATCGAAAAATTTTTAATGTAATAAATATCATAACTTAGCTTTAGTTTTGAATCTTCAATTGATGCACCATAAGGAAAATTGACTTGAGCCCAACCACTGATTCCAGGTTTTATTGAATATCTTAAATCATAATTAGGAATATGTTCTCTAAGTAAATCATCAAACTTGGGTCTTTCTGGTCTAGGACCAATTAAGCTCATTTCCCCAGATAAAACCAACAATAATTGAGGTAATTCATCAATTCTGAGCTTTCTTAAAATTCTTCCGATTTTAGTAATTCTATCATCTGATTTTTTAGACCATTGAATTCCATCTTTTTCTGCATTTATTATCATTGTTCTAAGTTTTATAATTTTAAATTGTCTTCCTTCAAATCCATTTCTAATTTGCGTATAGAAAATTGGACCTTTATCTTCTAACTTTATTAAAAAGGCAGCAATTATTATTAATGGAAAGGTAAAAATTAAAATGAAAAGGCTTAAAATTGTCTCTATTATTCTTTTTATTCTGGCCTTAAAACTATTTTCATCATATGTAAATATTCCTTCTATTATGTCATTAACTTGAATTAATTCTGAAGGATATCTATTTAGATATCTTTCGCACCAGTTTGAAACTTTCATGAATTTCATTCCTTTATTATTAAGTTCGAATAAAAATTTCATATTATTTTTTTTAAGTAATTTTTCATCATCAATTATTATTCCCTTCGCAACAATTTGGCCACTCAAATCTGCTTTTTCAAAGTTTAAAACTTTATATTTGGCTTTGGAGCCTATAATCTCATTAAAAATTTTTTCTTTATTTTTATCACCTAAAAAATACCAAACTGACTTATTAGAAAAATTTTTTGATAAATAAATACCAAATAATAATTGAGATAAACCACTAAAGACAAAAACTTTTATATAAAAAGATGAGAAATCATTCAGAAAATCAGAAAAGGATTCGAAATTCATATAGTTCCAGTTCCAGAATATTCTGAACAGAACTTGAGTAAAAAAAATATTAAAGCATATATTTAAAAATGTTTTAATAAATTGTTTTAAAATAATTTGGACTTTCTCCACATTTAAATTTGCATAACGACCAATTATATAACTTGAAATAATCCATATTAGTGCACTAAATAGAGTTAAAAATATGAATACGAGTTGATATGAAATTGAGTCTTTAAAAATCCTAAAAAATAAATAAATAAATAAAACAAAGTCAACTAGTGAACAAAGAAAGAGATTTTTTCTGGCATTTAACCATGAAAACTTTAATTTCATATTGTTCTATAAAGGGTATTTAAAATCATGAATTATTTTTAGAAAAACTATTTTTACTCTTTGGAAATATTTATTTTAAAACCTGATTTTTTTAAAATAGAGTCTTTCCTTGCCTCTTCCTTATCAGAATTAACCATTTCTTTGATCAATTCTTCAAGTGATGTTTTTGGGTTCCAACCTAATTCTGTGGAGGCTTTTTTTGATTCACCAAGAAGAAAATCTACTTCAGTTGGTCTAAAGTATCTTGGATCAACTTTTATAACTATTTCCATAGTATCAGCTCTTCTTCCTACTTCATTTATTCCATCACCTTCCCATATGATCCCTGAGTCGCCATTTTTGCTCCAACCTAAATAATAAGCACTTAATTCTGCAAATTTTCTAACACTTTCTGCTCTGCCAGTGGAGATAACATAATCTTTAGGGATCTTTTGTTGTAGCATAAGCCATTGCATTTCAATATAGTCCCTAGCATGTCCCCAGTCTCTTTTTGAATTTAGATTTCCTAAGAAAAGATATTTTTCTAAACCCGCATCTATTCTAGCAAGACCTCTTGTGATTTTTCTTGTTATGAAGGTTTCTCCTCGCCTTGGACTTTCATGATTAAAAAGAATCCCATTACAAGCATACATGTCATATGCCTCTCTATAGTTGACAGTAATCCAATATGCATATAATTTTGCTACACCATAGGGACTTCTAGGATAGAAAGGAGTTTTTTCGTTCTGAGGCGTTTCCTGAACCAAGCCATATAATTCACTTGTACTGGCTTGATAAATTTTTGTTTTTTTTGTTAGACCCAATATCCTTACTGCTTCTAATATTCTTAAAGTTCCCAAGGCATCGCAATTTGCTGTATATTCGGGAGTCTCGAAACTAACAGCTACATGGCTTTGAGCGCCAAGATTATAAATTTCGTCGGGTTCAATCTCTTTTATAAGCCTTATCAAATTTGTACTATCTGTAAGATCTCCATAATGCATAAAAAATTTTCTGTTACTTTCATGAGGATCTTGATACAAGTGATCAACTCTTTGCGTATTTAAGCTGCTGCTACGTCTTTTTATACCATGAACTTCATAATCTTTATGGAGTAGAAATTCTACAAGATAACTACCGTCTTGCCCTGTAACTCCAGTAATGAGGGCTTTCTTATTCATAATTT
>CACOFO010000005.1 GCA_902626435.1 uncultured Prochlorococcus sp. | reverse complement strand
TTCAGAAAGTTACATATTGAATTAGCTGAATTTTCAAAGAATCTTAAAATTTTACACTGCGTTTTCTTCCCTGATCCAAAGTTTGACATCCCAATTTTTGGGATGGATTTAGTGAAAATAAATGATATTGTTTCTGCTGCCATTGTTGATTTGTCCCCGGTATCGCAAAATCAAGGTCTGAAATATGAAAAATTACTTTCTGCAGTTGATATAAGTTCTTTCACCTCATTAAGGGAGATTCCTAAATGGGGTGGGATTTTTTCTAAAAATGTATTTTTTGCTTCATTAAAAACTAAATCTGAAAAAAATGATTTTTGTAGAGTTGTTGATCAATACCTTTCTATTTTGATCAAATTAAGTAAGGAAGCTAAGCCGGAATTTAAGGAGGAGATTATTCAGGAGAGGATAGATTATCAAAAAAATTATTGTGTTCAACAAATGAAGAATGAGAAGACCAGTATGGTTCTTTTAAAATATTTTGATGAAAAATGGGTCAATAATTATATAAAAACAGTCCTTTTTGATTATTAATGAAATTTAAAATATTTAAAAATTTATTTATATATTTATTATTATTTACACCATTATCTCTTGGGATTATTTCCTGTTCTAGTAATACTAAATCTAGTGCCAAATTGAAAGAGGAAATAACTGCAGATTTTATACCGCCTATTAAAGCTGTTGCCGCACTAGGTCAACTTTCTCCTTCGGGAGAGATTAGGCAATTGGCAGCTCCGATAAGTCAGTTTGGCTCATCCCCTAGAATTGTGGAAATTTTAGTAAATGAAGGGGATTTTGTAAAAAAAGATGATATCTTGGCAATTTTTGAAAATGAAGAAAAGTTAATTGCTGATCTTGAAAGAAATGAAAATCTAGTTAATACTATTAACGATGAGATTGCTCTAAAGAAAGATCAAATTCAACGGTATGAGATGGCTTTGATCAAAGATGCGTATCCCTTTGTAGAGTTTTCACAGAGAAAAGATGAATTATTAAAGTTACAAAAACAGAAAATAAACCTTATTGGAGATCAAAAAAAAATCAAGATTGATCTATTTAATTCAAAACTAAGGAGTCCAATTGATGGTTTTATCCTTGGAATAAATACGAGAGTTGGTGAGAGACCTAATAATGAAGGGATCTTGGATATCGGTTCTAGTCAAAAAATGGAAGCTTTGATAGAGGTTTATGAATCTGATATCGATAGAGTTTTTATCTCTCAGAATGTTGAATTGAGAAGTGAAAATGGTGGTTTCCAAAAAAAACTCAAAGGAAAAGTAATAAGGATAAGTCCACAGGTAAAACAAAGAAAAGTTTTATCGACTGATCCAACTGGGGATGCAGATTCGCGTATTATCGAAGTACTAGTAAAACTAGAACAAGATTCTATTGATATCGTACAAAATTATGCAGGAATGAAAGTGATTGCAAAATTTATTCCCCAATGAATTTTTCTTTTTTAAAATTCAGAAAAATACCATTAGCTTGGTTGTTATTAACTAGGCAACCTTTAAGACTCGCAGTTGCCATTGCTGGAATCAGTTTTGCAGGTATTTTGATGTTTATGCAATTAGGTTTCAGAGATGGTTTATTTGACACTAGCGTAACTATTCATAAACTTTTAGATGCAGATCTTATTTTGATAAGTCCTAGATCAAAAAGTTCTATAAGCATGAGTGGATTCCCAAAAAGAAGGTTGATTCAAACTCTTGCAGTAGAAGATGTTGAAAAAACTGCTCCAGTAAATCTTAATTACTTACTTTGGAGAAATCCGGAAAATCTTAAAACCAGATCGATACTTGCATTAGGTTTTAATCCCTCCGATTCACTTCTTTTAGATGATGGATTCTCAAGGAAAGCTTATAAATTAAGAAATCCATCAAGAGTTCTTTTTGACAAACTCTCTAGACCTGAATTTGGCCCTATTGAAGAATGGTTTGTGGCAGAAAAAAAAGTTGAAACTGAGGTTGCAGGGAAAAGAGTAATTGTTGAAGGTCTTGTGGAATTGGGACCATCTTTTGGAGCAGATGGTAACTTGATAACCAGCCGAGAAACCTTCTTAAGACTTTTTCCTGCTAATCCTCCTGGGAGTATAGAAATTGGTTTGGTAAAACTAAAAAAAGGATCTGATCCTGATTTTATTTCAAGAATATTAAATAACTCACTCCCCAATGATGTTCGAGTTCTTACAAAAAATCAATTTATAGAATTTGAGAAGAATTATTGGAAAAATAGTACTGCGATAGGTTTCATATTTAGTTTGGGAGCTTTTATGGGTTTTGTTGTAGGGTGTGTGGTGGTTTATCAAATTCTTTATAGTGACGTTACAGACCACCTCCCTGAGTACGCAACCTTGTTGGCAATGGGATATAGACTTAAGTCCCTTTTCTTTGTTGTAGCAAGAGAGGGTTTTTTATTAGCATTATTTGGTTATTTACCTGCATATTTCTCTGGTCAAATACTTTATTCAGTTATAAGAAGTTCTACTAAACTCCCAATAATAATGGATGCAGATAAAACGATTTTAATTTTCTTATTAGTTTTAGTAATGTGTATGGGGTCCGCAGCTATAGCGATGCGTAAATTAGTTGACGCCGATCCTGCCGAAATTTTTTAATAATCAAACTAAAATGGTTCAAACTAATAAATCAAAAAATAAAGTTAAAAACTTTAAAACAGTTTCAATTAATAATTTGAGTCACTTTTATGGAAAAAATGAAAATAAAAAACAAGTTCTTAATGACGTTAATTTAAATATTGATAAAGGAGAGTTGGTTCTTTTAAAAGGACCTTCTGGATGCGGTAAAACGACTCTGTTAACTTTAATTGGGGCCTTAAGAACGTGTCAAAGTGGCGATTTAACGGTATTAAATAATCAGTTAAATGGAGCATCAAGGAAAACTCGTCAAATTCTTAGAAGAAGTATTGGCATGATTTTTCAAGGTCACAATCTTCTGAGATGTTTAACAGCAGAACAAAATGTTCAGATGGGAGCCGATTTAATAAAAGGTTTAACATATTTACAAAGACGTGAAATAGCGCGGAATTGGTTGTCAGCAGTAGGATTAGAAGAGCATCATAAAAAGTTGCCAAATGACTTATCGGGTGGGCAAAAACAAAGAGTAGCAATTGCTCGAGCTTTATCTGCTAAGCCAAAACTTTTATTAGCTGATGAGCCCACTTCTGCTTTAGATAGTGTCACAGGAAGAGAAATAGTAACCCTTTTAAGAAAACTAGCAAAAGAGCAAAATTGTTCTGTACTTATGGTGACTCATGATCCAAGAATTTCTGATATGGCCGATAGGATATTAAATATGGAAGATGGTAAAATATATAGTGCTCATAGTGAGCTAATATAATTAAAAGTTATAAATTTCATGTCTAAAAGAAGGAATCTAAAAAAAGAAAAGCAGGAACGTAACCGAGCGTATGCTAGAAAATTCAAAAAAAGGAAATTAAGAACCGATGGAAGACCTGATGGTGGAAACGTTACAGGTACAGCAAATAATGGCGGGGCGGCTGATTAAAGTATATCTTTTATTTTTATCTTTTTGATTTCAATATATTATGCATTTTTAAAGTGTGATCATGAATGTAAGTATTGTTATACCGACTTACAATAGATTACCTATATTAGAGAAATGTCTCATTGCGCTTGAGAATCAAAAATTAAATTCAAATATTAGCAATTATGAAGTTGTAGTAGTTGATGATGGATCCACTGATGGAACAAGCTCATGGATAAATAAAAATAAAGCTAATCTCCCACATGTGATTCTATTTCAACAAGAACATGGAGGCCCCGCATTGGGAAGAAATCTTGGGGTAATAAAATCAAAATATGAAATCATTATATTCATTGATAGTGATCTCATCGTTTTAGATGATTTTATAAATTGTCACGTAGAAAAATTACTTGCCTCTTGGAGAAAAAATGTTAAAAATTGTTTTACCTATGGCTCGGTGGTAAATACATCTAATTTTCTAAATCCTCAGAGTGAGAAATATAAAATAATCGATACTTCTTTTGCTTACTTCGCTACTGGAAATGTTGGGATATCAAAAGAATTGATTTTAAGCGTCGGCTTATTTGATACTTCTTTTAGTCTTTACGGTTGGGAAGATTTAGAACTTGGAGAAAGATTAAAAAAAATTGGGACAAAATTAATTAAATGTCCAAATGCAGTAGGTTTTCATTGGCATCCACCATTTAATTGCGAACAAATAGAATCATTAATAGCTCAAGAAAAAGAAAGGGCAAAAATGGCTTTAGTGTTTTTTAAGAAACATCCCAACTTAAGAGTTAGATTTATGATTCAATTGACTCCTTTTCATAATTTATTTTGGAAAATTATTTGCTTGGGAGGCCTAATTAGTGTTGATAGGATCCTTCCTTTATTAAGATTTCTAGTGAATATTGGAAGAAACAGACTTGCACTAGAGATACTTAGGCTCCCCCTAAATATGATTTACATTAAGCAGTTAACCAAATCAAGATAAAAAACTTTTAGAAATACACATCACTTGCTAGAATTGTTGAAATTAATCCACACATCTGACAGTTTCGGGTGATTTATTAAAATAAATTCCCCGTCAGATGGAGGCTAACCCGAAACCCTTTTGAAATTATGGCTGTTGTATCACTATCTGAAATGATGGAAGCTGGTGCTCATTTTGGGCATCAAACTAGACGTTGGAATCCCAAGATGTCTAAGTACATATATTGCGCTAGAAATGGAGTTCATATTATAGATCTTGTAAAAACAGCATTGTGTATGAACAATGCGTATAAATGGACAAGAAACGCTGCAAAAAGCGGTAAACGATTCCTATTCGTTGGTACAAAAAAACAAGCATCAGATGTAGTAGCTCAGGAAGCTACTAGATGCGGAGCCGCATATGTAAATCAAAGATGGCTTGGAGGTATGTTGACTAATTGGACAACAATGAAAGCTAGGATTGAAAGATTAAAGGATCTTGAAAGAATGGAAAGTAGTGGTTCAATAGCAATGAGGCCTAAAAAAGAAGCTGCAGTTTTGAGGAGAGAACTGGAAAGATTACAAAAATACTTAGGCGGACTTAAGGGTATGAGAAGACTACCAGACGTAGTTGTTTTGGTTGATCAGAGAAGAGAATCTAATGCAGTTCTTGAAGCTAGAAAATTAGATATCTCACTAGTGTCAATGTTGGATACAAACTGTGATCCCGATTTGTGTGAGGTTCCAATCCCATGTAACGATGATGCCGTTAGATCTGTGCAGCTTATTTTAGGAAGACTTGCAGATGCAATAAATGAGGGTAGAAAAGGTTCTAATGCCGAAAGAAAAAATTAAATTCCAATTAAAAACTTACTAATCACTATTTTTTATTAATTCAAATGGGAAACATTACAGCAAAACTTGTTAAAGATCTTAGAGACAAGACTGGCGCAGGAATGATGGATTGCAAAAAAGCACTTAACGAAACTGACGGAAATGTTAATAAAGCTTTGGAATGGTTAAGAAAGAAAGGCATAGCTAGTGCTGAAAAGAAATCTGGAAGAATTGCGGCAGAAGGGTCAATTGGTAGTTATATACATACTGGATCAAGAGTGGGAGTACTACTAGAGTTAAATTGTGAAACTGATTTCGTTGCTAGAGGTGATATATTCCAATCTCTGTTGAAGGATGTCTCAATGCAAGTTGCAGCCTGCCCAAATGTCGAGTACGTCTCAATTGATGAAATTCCAGAAGATGTTGTGGAAAAAGAAAAGCAGATTGAAATGGGGAGAGATGATTTATCTGGAAAACCAGAACAAATTAAAGAAAAAATAGTTGAAGGGAGAATAGCAAAAAGACTTAACGAGCTGGTTTTACTTTCACAACCTTATATTAAAGATAGTTCACTTACTGTTGAGGATCTTGTTAAACAAGCAGCTTCAAAAATTGGTGAAAATATCAAAGTTAGACGCTTTACAAGATATACATTGGGTGAAGGTATCGAAAAAAAACAGATGGACTTCGCTGAAGAGGTTGCATCAATGCAATCAAACTAGCTATTTGAAAGATTTGAATAATTTCAATAAATACATTGATATAGATAAAATTAATTCTCAATTAGAGAGAGCAGCGAAACAAAAAAGAATATTAATTCGAAATATTTACAGGGAATATGAACTTTATCTTAATCTCTTAAGAGATTTACTTTATATCTCGATAGAAAAAGGGCTTAACGAAATATATAGTTATCCATCAATTAATGATAATTTCTTAAATGAGAGGGAATTTTTTTGTCATTTTGAAGAAAAAATAAGTAAATTCATTAATCAGAATCTGCCTTTACTAACAGTAGAACAATTAAAAATAAATGAAATTGAAAAAAACATAAACAAGGAAATTAATTGTAATAGTATAGGTAGTTCCACAAAAAGAAAAAATGACCAAAATGAAAAAATTCGATTTGAAGATGGCTTACAATTAGAAGAACCTATTCGGTTTAAGATTAATAAAGATATATCTAATTCTCCTGAATATTATCCAGCTGATAATTATGAGAAATTAGCATCACTTGATCTAGATAATAATAATCATGATATTTATTTATCGAATAACAAAATTATTGAAAATTTAGGAGTTGAAAAACAATTTATTTCCGCCTTAGTTGACTTAATAGAGGAAGTAAAGGATGAAAATCCAAGATATTCAGAAAAAAATAATATCAATCAAATTGATATATCACCCAAAAATCAAAGTCTTAAAGTTTTTGGTTTAATAGACAAGTCATTAGAAAATTTACTTTTGAATCTTTCATATAATATCAACCAAGAATTATTTAAGGCCAATTTAATAAAAAAGATGATATCTAAGGATTCCTTTGAGTACTTAGTTAGCAAAAAATTGATGATTAAACATCCTCATCCTTTTGTAATTAATTTCGAATTCAACTTTAATCGGGCATCATCAAATGGTGATAATCTTCCAAGTATTATTTTGTTAAATATATCTACTGTTGAGTTAGAGTTTATAAATTTAAATCTTTCTATCAAAAGGAATAAAATTAATGAGCTAAAAAATCAATTTCAGCGTTTGATTAAAAAAGAGACATACTGGAGGCAAAAAGAATCAACTTTGAATAAGATACATTGAAAAATAACTTTTTTTTCAGATTTGGCTATTAGCGGTAATAATAATAAATTAATTAAAGATTGGATAAGACCTCTTCAAAAGTCTCTAACTATTGAAACGGAAAACAAATTTATTAATACGCTAGGAAAAGAAAAATATTTTAATAATTATTTGTATGAATCATTGACAAAACTAGAAAATCTAAATCTCTCAGACGAATATTTGAGGACTTTTAATGAATTTTCTAAAAAATATTTTGAATATAATAAATTAGATGATAATCAACGAAAAAGGTTAATTATAGATACAAGAAAAAGTCTTTATAAACTTAGTAAAACTTTAGAAATAGAAAGTTCTAATAATCTTACTAATAAAATTATTCTGAATAAAGCTGATTCAAGTTTGTCTCTTGATTCAGATATTTCATTAATAAAAAATGTTGGCAAAGTTTATAAAAACAAGCTTAATGAATTAGGTGTTTTTAATATAAAAGATCTAATTAATTATTTCCCAAGAACCTATTTAGACTACACTAATAGAGTTAAGATAATTCATTTAAAACCAGATAATTTATATACTTGCATCGCAAATATTAAAAGATTTTATATTCATAAGAGTACGAAGAATAGTAATTTATCAATAATGAACTTTGTAGTTACTGATGAAACCTCTTCAATAAAGGTTACAAAATTTTTTTTAGGAAGAAGATTTAGATCTTATTCCTTCTTCGCGTCTCAAAAATCTTTGTATGCTCCTGGGACTAAATTAGCAATTTCTGGCAAGGTTAAAATGACAGAGTATGGCAAGAGTTTTGTAGATCCTCAGATTGAAATTCTTAAGGGTAATAATGATAATTTTAATTTCTCGGGAAAAATATTGCCCTTGTATTCATTAGCTGAAGCTTTATCAAATTCGAGTTTTATAAAACTCATGAAAAAGGTACTAATTTATGCAAAGCAATATCCAGAAATTTTAAACCAAAAGCAACTTGAATCTTTATCTTTATTATCTAAAGGTGAGTCTTTGATTAATATTCATCTGCCACCAACTCAACAGGCACTTATTGAGTCAAAAAGACGTTTGGTTTTTGATGAGTTGTTCCTCCTGCAAATAAAGTTTCTGCTTAGAAAAAGAAAGAAAAATAATAATGTAATTGTCAGGCAATTTCCTCAAAAGAAATCTTTACTAAAAGAATTTCTAAAAACTTTTCCTTTTGAATTAACAAAATCCCAAGTCAATGTTTTAAATGAAATTAAGAATGATTTATCTAATCCCGAACCAATGTCGAGATTGCTTCAGGGAGATGTGGGAAGTGGCAAAACTATAATTGCAATAGCCTCTCTTTTAATTGTCATAGAAAAAAACTTACAAGGCGCTTTTATGGTCCCAACGGAGGTATTAGCAGAACAACATTATAAAAATTTATTAAATTATTTAAACCCACTTTTAGTCTCTGTTGAACTTCTCACTGGTAACACTCCTCAAAAAAAGAGAAAAGAAATCCTCTCTAATTTGAACAATGGATTAGTTGATATCCTCGTAGGCACTCATGCATTATTTGAGGATAAAGTCATCTTTAATGCATTAGGGATGGTCGTAATTGATGAACAACATAGGTTTGGAGTTAGTCAAAGAAATAGATTACTTAATAAAGGAGAAAATACTAACTTGTTATCAATGACAGCAACACCAATTCCAAGAACTCTTGCGCTTTCTATTTATGGTGATTTAGATGTTAGTCAAATTACAGAACTTCCTCCTGGGAGAGTTCCCATAACAACAAAAATAATTTCAGAAGATGATTTAAGTAACTTGTTTAAGATTGTTGATGATGAGATCACTAAGGGTAGACAAGCTTATGTGATTTTGCCACTTATAGAAGATTCAGAAAAAATGAATTTAAGTTCTGCAAAGAAAATATTTAAATATTTATCCGAAGAGGTCTTTTTTAATAAAAAAGTTGGATTATTGCACGGAAAATTAAATTCGCAAGAAAAGAATGAAGTGATTAATTCTTTTATAGAGAATGAAATTAATATATTGGTTTCAACCACTGTAATAGAGGTTGGCATTGATGTGCCTAACGCCACAATTATGATTATTTATAATTCGGACAGATTTGGATTGTCACAGCTACATCAATTAAGGGGGAGAGTTGGTAGAGGATCAACAAAATCTTTTTGTTATCTGGTAACCTCCGATAAAAATGGACTAGAAAATAAAAGACTTTGCGTTTTGCAAAAATCTAATGATGGCTTTTATATTGCTGAAAAAGACTTGGAGCTTAGAGGACCGGGCCAGATTTTAGGATATAGACAATCCGGATTGCCTGATTTTGTACTGGATAATTTACCTAACAATAAATTTCTTATTGATAAGGCTCGTGAAGAGGCTATTAAGGTTATTAGTGATGATCCTGATTTAAAAGAAAATATTGTTTTAAGGAATATACTTATTGATAATTCTGATAATAAATTTATTCATGATTTCTTGAATTGAAAATGATCATTGTAATTTTTGAGATATATGCCACTATAAATCAATTGCAAATTTCAATTGAAAATTTGGAATAAAATACCAATTAAAGATAATGGAGATAAATTAATTGCTATACCTAGCTGTTTAAAGTTTTTAGATCCCCACCCTTACTCTAAATTAGGAGCACCTTACAAAGATAAAACTTCTATTTGGAAATTAAGAGAGGAGGTCGTAAATAGATTAGTAAAAGTAAATGATTATTTGATATCAAAAAGCAGTTTTAACCTTTTAATTTATGACAGTTGGCGACCTTTAGAAGTTCAGGAATTTATGTTTAAAAGAGCATTTTTATTAGAGTGTGAAAAATGCGATATTGATGCTTCTTTTGAAAATATAAAATCTTATCCATCTATCTTAAAAAAAGTTGAAAAATTTTGGGCATATCCCTCTTATGATTCTAGGTGTCCTCCACCTCATTCAACTGGTGGTGCATTGGATGTTTGTTTATCAGATAAAGACGGAAATCTTTTTAAAATGGGAAGCACGGTTGATCAAATGGATGAGACTTCAAATCCAGATTTTTATGCAAACATGAAGAATGAAGAAGCAATAATTTGGAATAGTAGAAGGAATTTATTAAAGGAAACTATGACTAAATTTGGTTTTGCTCAACATCCAAATGAATGGTGGCATTTTAGTTATGGTGATCAATTATGGGCTTGGAAAAATAAAAAAGCAAATGCCATTTATGGAAAAATTTAAATTCTATTAAATCTCATTTAGTAAGTTTAAAATATAACTTTCATCTTGATCTTTAATAAAATCTCCAAAATCTGATTCTGAATGGAATTCTTTCCAATTAATTAATAAAGGTTTAAGAGTTTTTTCTAAATCGTCAAGCTCCATTCTCTGCAAGTATGGCTTAGCTAATCTTTGAAGGTTTTTACTCCCTCCCAGCCATAATTGGTATTTGTTTTGTCCACTTCCTACTAGTGCTAATTCAGCCATGTAGGGTCTTGTACATCCGTTGGGACAGCCTGTCATTCTTAATAAAATTGATTTTTTTATATTTAAACTTTTTAATAAATCATCAATTCTTGTAATAACACTTGGTAAGATTCTCTCGGCTTCTGTCATAGCTAGTCCACAAAGTGGAAGTGCAGGACAGGCTAGAGCATGTCTTTGAATTTCATTAATTTCATTTAAATTTCCGTATCCAATTTTTGATAATGCCTTTTCAATATTAGATTTATGCTTATTAGAAATATTACAAAGTAAGATATCTTGGTTTGGAGTAAGTCTTAAATCAAGATTATATTTTTTAACGATGTCTCTTATTAGGGATTTCTTTTCACCATACAGTCTTCCTGATAGCAAAGGCAATCCAACAAAATGATAGTCCCCACTTTGTTTATGCCAACCTAAATAATCTATTAATTTATTCTTTGGTTCTTTTCTAAGAGACTTAATTTCTTTCTTGAAATACTTTTCTAAAAGTATTTTTTTAAACCATTTTATACCTTTCCTGTGCAAAAGGTACTTCATTCTTGAGTTTTTCCTTGATTTCCGATCACCATAATCCCTTTGAATAGCGACAATACTTTGTATTAATTCATATGTATCATCCTTTTCTACATAGCCAAGTGGATCTGCAATCCTTGCAAATGTCTCTTCATTATTGTGAGTTCGTCCCATCCCTCCTCCAATGTAAAAATTGCATCCCTCGAATTCTCCTTCTTTTGATGTGAATGCAACTAAACCAATATCATTAGTAAGTAGGTCAACGGAATTATCACCTGGCACGGTAACAGCACATTTAAATTTTCTTGGGAGGTAAGTTGATCCATATAGAGGTTCTTTTTTTATACCACTAAAAACATGTTCATTAAATTGTAATTTTCTATTTTCTTGTATTTCTTTATCTGGTTTAATTTTGTATTCCAAATCTCCATCAGCCCAAAGCTCTAAAAAAGTTCCTTGACCAGCTACTGGGGTTAATAAATCAGCAACTTTGATGGCTAGAGATCTGGCTGTTTTATATTCTGGTTCTTCGAATGGCGCGGCTGGAGCCATAACATTCCTGTTTATATCACCACAAGCAGCCAACGTCGAACCCATTGCTGAAACTATTGTTTGAATAACTTCTTTCAAGTTATCTTTTCTTATTCCATGCATTTGAAAAGCCTGTCTAGTTGTGGCCCTGAGAGTTCCATTGCCTAGCTTGTCGGATAATTCATCTAAAGATAAGAAAAGTTTTCCAGGTATTTCTCCTCCAGGACTTCTTAATCTGAGCATCATCTGCCAATCTTTACCTTTCCCAGATTTTCTATTCTCCCTATTATCTTGTTGATAACTTCCATGGAACTTTAATAACTGAACAGCATCATTGGTAAAATGATCACTTTCATTTTTTAATTCACTGGCAAGTGGTTCTTTTAGAAATTCGCTACTTTCCTTGAATTTTTCGAATTTTGAAACCTCAAGTCCGTTAGCTAAACAAACAGTCTCTTGTTTAGGAATCTCTTTTTTCTTTTTTACTTTCTCAACCTTGATCAACGGACCAAAACATATCTCTTTTTATACATTAGCGAAAAGCTTATTTAACTGGTAGTAAATTATAGTTGTAATAGCCATAATTTTTTCTTGTCTAATTATTTACTTGAGATAGGAACCGAAGAGTTGCCAGCAAACTTTTCTCACTATGTTCTTAATCAATTTAAATCTCAAATAGAATTTGAGTTTGATAAGAAACTTATCAAATTCGATAAGATATCCTGTACATCTACTCCTAGAAGAATTGTATTGCTTTTAGAAGGATTAGTTGATAGTGGCGATGATGAGATAATAATTAGAAAAGGTCCAAAAGCTTCTTCAGCATATATAAATGGAACTCCTACAAAAGCAGCTGTAGGGTTTGCTAATAGTTTAGGTATAGATGTAGATGACTTAGAAATAGAAAATACAGAAAAAGGAGAGTTCGTTTTTGGAAAAAAAGTTCGTAAGGGGGAATCTACAAAGATTTCATTATCTCTAATAATTCCAAAAGTAATAAAAAGTTTGCAAGGCCCAAGATTCATGAAATGGGGTAATGGTAACTTCAAATTTTCTAGGCCTATAAGATGGCTCGTATCTATCTACAACGATGAGATTCTTGATTTCAATTTAGATGAATGTGACCCCAAAATCGTAGTAGGAAATTTATCAAAAAGTCATAGACTTATTGATAGAGTAATTGAAATTAATAGTCCTGATAATTATTTTGAAATATTGGCTGAAAATGGAGTATTGGTACAACGGGAAGAAAGAAAAGAAAAAATTTTGAATTTTATAAATCAATCTTCTGAGTCATTAAATTTAAAACCTGATCTTTCAGACGAATTACTTAATGAACTAACTGATTTAGTTGAATTCCCAAATGTAATTACAGGAAAATTTGAAGAGGAATTTCTTGATTTACCTGTTGAGGTTCTCTCAATGGTAATGAAAAGTCATCAAAGGTATGTACCGCTTTTAAAAAAGAGTGATAGCTTTTCTAAATTAGATTTAAGTTCTGAACAAATAATTAGCACAAATTTTTTATTGATTTCTAATGGTCTTCAAGAGTCTAATAATATTATTGCGAAGGGTAATGAGAAAGTCTTAAAAGCTAGATTTTCTGATGCGAAATTTTTTGTAGAGAGTGATAAAAAGGTTTCTTCAAGTGAAAGAAATGAAAAACTGAAATTTGTTTCTTATTTGAAAGAAATGGGTAATGTTTTTCAGAGAGTAAAAAGAATTGAGGCTATCTCACAAAAGATACTTAATTATTTAAATGATCAATCTTTAGATAGTAAAAAAATCATAGAGGCCGCCAAGTACTGTAAAAATGATTTGTGTAGTGAAATTGTTTATGAATTTCCTGAATTGCAAGGAATAATGGGTGGCAAATATTTGCGAAATGAAGGCTTTGATAAAGATATTTGTATAGCAGTTGCTGAGCATTATTTACCTTGCTTTTATAAAGATGATTTGCCTTCTACAAAATATGGAGCTATCATTTCCATCTCTGACAAAATTGAAACTTTAATAAGTATATTTATTTCAGGTAAAAGACCAAGTGGATCATCTGATCCTTATGCATTAAGAAGAAATCTAAATGGGGTTATTCTAATAATTTGGCAATTTGAACTTGATCTGGCGATTGAAAATATGTTTTGTGAACTTTTTCAATATTGGGAAATTTCACTGCCAAATTTGAAATTCGAGAAAGAAAAAGTTTTGATTGATTTAATTGAATTTACTAATCAAAGAATTGTTAGCCATCTTGAGGAATTATCCATCGATAAAGATCTCATAAAAGCGGTTTGTTTGATTGATTCTTCATCTAGAAAAAAAATAATGAATATCTTGGATTTAAAAAATAGAATTAAAACAATTAATAAATTAAAAGAAAAAACAAATTTCTCTGAAATTCAAAAAGTCATCTCTAGAGTTTGTAAACTTGCTGAAAAAGGGAGTCTTAAAACAAATATTTTTTTACACAAAGATCATATAAATCCGAAACTATTTGAAAAAGATTGTGAAATTAAAGTATTTGAATTTATCAAACAATTAGAAACAATTATTTCATTACCAAATTGGGATTACTTCAGACTTTTTAAATTATTTGAAACTAATGCTAATTCACTTAATGAATTATTTGATAATGATAAGGGAGTTTTAATAATGGCAGAAGATTCAGAAATTAGAAATAATCGACTTAATTTATTAGGTTTGGTAAGGAATTACTCTTTAAAGATTGCAGATTTTACAAAAATAAATTAATAATTTTCATTCAAATGATATTAAGTTTTATTTTTTTTAATTCCACCTTTGATTGAACTAACAGCCAACATTTTATCAACTTCCTTATCATCTCTTACTGCACTTGGTACTGGTTTATATGTTTTTGGTGCTAATGCTTTGCCTCTCAAAACAGACCCAAGTGTTAAGAAGGTCAGTTTTAATTGTTGAAGTGGTTTCATTGCCACCACCGTTTTATAGAGATAACTATCAAATGTGAGTCTCTGAACATCCATATCACCACACATTTCAACAAAAGCTTCCCTAGCTCCATCACTTGTGTAAAAAATTCGTTGCAGAATATCTAAAACTGTATAGGTTGTTCCATATTTCTTGTCCCACTTTTTTAAATATATTTTTAAATCTTTTTCTGTAGGAATTATTTTCCCATTTTGACTAGATTCGACAATTTGTTCGGCACACATTCTTCCACTTTTGGCTGCAAAATATATCCCTTCTCCCGAGCTTTTAGTTACGTAACCAGCTGCATCTCCAACCAAAGCCATTCTTCCTACCACTCTTCTTGGTCTTGGATGTTCAGGAATAGGATGAGCTTCAACTTTTATGACTTCACCATTAACCAACCTTTTTTTTGCTCTTTCTCTTACACCAAATTGAAGGCTTTTTATTAAACCCCCATTCTGTTTCATTGTTCCGGTTCCAGCTGCAACGTGGTCGTATTTTGGAAATACCCAGCCATAAAAATCAGGGGATACATCTGTTCCAACATACATTTCCGCTCTGTCTTCGTAATATTTCATCTCTTCTTTAGGAAGTTTTATCCTTTCCTGAATTGCTACTGCATAATTGTAATCGCCAGCATCCATAGCCTTGGCAACTCTACTTGTTGCGCCATCTGCACCAACAATTAAATCTACCTCTAGCTGCTTTCCTTTCACTTCAGATTCATCATTAAGGGTCTCAGTGTAATGTAGTGTGTATGGACCTTGTTTGTTCGTACCGGTTTCTATTTTTGATACCAATCCATTGACTAACGTAGCTCCAAGATCTGCAGCACGATTTCTCATGAATGAATCCATAACTTCGCGTCTCAACATACCTATATACTCTTTTTTGCTCCCGGGATAAATGTCATCCAAAATAATATCTACTTCTCTATTTGAGGGGGAAATCATTTTCATATTCCTAACTTTTCTATCAATAATTGATTCAGGCAAATCAAATTCCTCTACCATGCAAAGAGGAATAGCTCCTCCACATGGCTTGGCATTATCTAATTTCCTCTCGAATAGCCAAGTTTTTATTCCAGCCTTAGCAAGTATTTCCGCAGCACATGATCCACTTGGACCTCCTCCAATAACAGCAACCCTCAACATATGAAAAAAAAATAATACTGTATATAAAACCTACATCTTTTTTGCTTTTAAAAGTGCATTTCTTAAAATAATAGTTAATATCGAAATATGTTTTCCAAATTCGACTTTAAATATTGGAACCAAATAAAGATTTTAATCAATTTGATATACCTCTCGCCAAAAGAACTTATTTAGATAATTCAAATTCAATATTAAAAAAAAAGTTATTAATATTTTCTCCCTTTCTTTTACTTCTGTTTTCTATCGCCGCATTGCGATTAACTAGGAATATAAAACTAGAACCTCTTGTTAATCTCAATTTTCAGGCTGAGATTAGTGATGAAAATAGAATTTTGGGTCATTTACCTTATACAGAAATTTCTAAGGAGAAACTAGTTTTAATTGAGCCCAATATAAAAGTTCATATTGATATGCGAGATTCTTTATTAAAAATGAGAGAAGAAGCAAAAAGGGATGGGATATATTTGGTCTTCTTGAGTGGTTTTAGATCAATTAATTTGCAAAACGATATCTTTTTTTCTTTGAAATCTATAAGAAATCAAGAAGCGGCTGAAAGAGCTAGAGTGTCAGCACCTCCTGGATATTCTGAACATAGCACTGGTTTTGCAATTGATATTGGAGACGCTACTCAAAGGGAAACAGACTTTGAGACCGAATTTGAAAATACTGACGCCTTTAGATGGTTAACAAAAAATGCAGCTAAGTTTCACTTTAAGTTATCTTTCAACAAAAATAATAAATACATAGATTACGAACCCTGGCATTGGAGATATGAAGGCTCAATTGAAGCTTTAAAAGTTTTTGAAACTTCAAACAGGGATTTATAAATCTATTGATCAATTATTATGGGATATGATTATATTTTTCAAAGTCTTAAAGATGAAATTCTCATAATAAGCATACTTTGAGTTAGCCTTAATAAAGTTAATTTACTATTTATATAAATTTTATAAATGTCATCTTCGATAAAAGAAATTAGAAATGTTGCAATTATTGCTCACGTAGATCATGGGAAGACTACTCTTGTAGATGCATTGTTATCTCAATCGGGAATATTTAGAGACAATGAAGTAATCCCTACATGTGTAATGGATTCAAATGATCTTGAAAGGGAAAGGGGAATTACAATACTTTCAAAAAATACAGCAGTTAACTATAAAGACACCAGAATTAACATTATAGATACACCTGGACATGCTGATTTTGGAGGAGAAGTCGAAAGGGTTTTGGGAATGGTTGATGGTTGTCTTCTTATTGTTGATGCAAATGAGGGGCCGATGCCTCAAACAAGATTTGTTTTGAAAAAAGCATTAGAAAAAGGACTTAGGCCTATAGTCTTTGTAAATAAAATTGATAGACCACGAGTAGTACCAGAAATAGCAATTGATAAGGTTCTAGATTTGTTTTTAGAATTAGGAGCTGATGATGATCAATGTGATTTCCCTTATCTTTTTGGGAGTGGTCTATCTGGTTTCGCAAAAGAAGAGATGGAATTTAATAGTGATAATATGATGCCTCTTTTTGAAGCTATTATTAGACACGTTCCTCCTCCAGTAGGTGATTCTAATAAGCCTCTTCAGTTACAAATAACTACTTTGGACTATTCTGATTTCTTAGGAAGAATTGTGATAGGTAAGATTCATAATGGAACTATAAAAAATGGACAACAAGCTAGTTTAATTAAAGAAAATGGAAAAAATATTAAGGGCAAGGTAAGTAAATTATTAGGATTCGAAGGATTACGGAGGATTGATATTAATGAAGCCTTCGCTGGAGATATTGTGGCTGTCTCTGGTTTCGATGACGTCAATATTGGTGAGACCATAGCATGTCCAGATTCTCCTCATCCTCTACCACTAATCAAGGTTGACGAGCCTACATTAAATATGACTTTTGTTGTTAATGATTCTCCTTTTGCTGGTAAGGAAGGAAAATTTGTTACTAGCAGGCAGTTAAAAAATAGATTAGAGAGGGAGCTTTTAACTAATGTCGCCCTAAGGGTCGAAGAAACTGACTCTCCTGACAGATTTTCAGTTTCAGGAAGAGGAGAATTACATCTAGGTATTTTGATTGAAACTATGAGAAGAGAAGGGTTTGAGTTTCAAATCTCACAACCTCAAGTAATATTTAGAGAAATTGATAATGTTGAATGTGAGCCTATAGAGACTTTAGTTTTAGATGTACCTGAAGTGTCTGTTGGTTCATGTATCGAGAAACTTGGATCTAGAAAGGCAGAGATGAAAAACATGCAGACGAGTTCAGATGGAAGAACTCAATTAGAATTTCTTGTGCCATCAAGAGGATTAATTGGATTTCGTGGGGAATTTGTAAGGATAACCAGAGGTGAAGGTATTATGAGTCATTCGTTTTATGAATATAAACCTAAAACAGGAGACTTTGAAACCAGAAGGAATGGAGTTCTTATAGCTTTTGAAGAAGGTGTAGCTACATTTTATGCTTTAAAGAATGCTGAAGATAGGGGAGTTTATTTTATTAAACCTGGAGTTAAAGTTTATAAGGGCATGATAATTGGAGAGAATAACAGACCTCAAGATCTTGAGTTGAATATATGTAAAACTAAGCAGTTGACTAATATGAGGTCTGCAGGTGCAGAAGAATTGGATACTTTACAGTCACCTGTAGATATCACTCTTGAAAGAGCACTCGAATATATTGGTCCTGATGAAATGCTTGAGGTCACTCCTGATTCAATAAGAATGAGAAAAATAAATAAGAAGAAAAAATAATAACAACTAATTACATGAATGAAGAAAGTGCAAAAAGTTTTAAAGATTCCCTTTTTATTGCTTTAAATCTTTTTAATAATCATGAATGGTATGAGGCTCATGATGCTTTTGAAGAAATTTGGAATACTGTTGATGGTGATGAAAGACAAGTCATTCAGGGAATTCTACAAGTATCAGTATCGCAGTTTCACTTAAGTAAGGGTAATTTAAATGGAGCGACTATTTTGCTTGGAGAGGGTTTGGGTAGAATAAAATCTAGAACCAAGATTAATTTAGGTATTGATCTTGATTCATTCTGCCGATGTTTGGAAGATTTATTGAGAAAACTACAATACAAAGAGGCATTAAATGAAAGTGATAAGCCTTTTTTGAAACCTCTTTGATGCATATGAATGTATCTTTCACATTATTTAGATTATTATTTTCTATTTCATTTTCTTTTCAAGAAAATAAGTTTATTAATAGATCTCATAGAAGATGAATTTAAAAATTCAAAATGTATCCCTTTCAATTAAGGGAAGATCAATAGTAAATGATGTTTCCATAACTGTAAATCCAGGAGAAGTTGTAGGATTGATGGGACCAAATGGTGCAGGGAAAACCACCACTTTTAATCTTGCAGTTGGGAATATAAAACCTGATAAAGGCGAAGTTTTAATGAATGATAAAAATATAACAAATCTTCCACTTCCAACTAGATCAAGATTAGGGTTGGGTTATTTAACTCAGGAGGCCAGTATTTTTAGAGATCTTACTGTTAAGCAAAATATAGATTTGGGTTTGCAGAATTCATCTTACAGTAGAGCGGCAATTAGAAATAGAAGAGAACAATTAATTAATGAATTTAATTTGAATAATTTTGTAGATAATTATGGTTATCAACTTTCAGGAGGGGAGAGAAGGAGGTGCGAGATAGCGAGAGCTTTAACTGTGGGTAGAAAAGGACCAAAATATTTATTATTAGACGAGCCGTTTGCTGGTATCGACCCTTTGGCTGTTAATGATTTAAAGAAATTAATTATTAAATTAAGTGGAGACGGGGTAGGTATTCTTATTACAGACCATAATGTAAGGGAAACCCTCTTAATTACTAATAAGTCATATGTATTAAGTGAAGGAAAAATTTTAGCTTACGGATCATCAAGTGAATTAGCTCATAATCCAATAGTCAAGAAGTATTATTTGGGCGAAAATTTCAAACTATGAAGTCCTTTTGCAAAATAAATTAAAACTTTATTATTAAAGATTTACTCATATAAGAATGATTTAAATTATTATTTGTTTGTCATTGAATATTAAAAACGAATTAATTTCTAGAAATGATGCTAGAAAATTTTTTTAAAAATTTAATATATGAACCAGTTTCAATTTTAGGTCTTTTAGTCTTTTATATTTTATTAATTAATTTACCAATATCTTTAAGTTCAGTTTTCCAAAAAAAGTCTTTTTTTACTGTAAGGGTACTTACCATTCTTGTAAATTTATTAATAACATTGCAATTGCTTTTTAGGTGGTCAATTTCTGGACATTTCCCAATTAGTAATTTGTATGAATCTCTTTATTTCCTTACTTGGGGAATCACAATGGGACAACTATTGATTGAGAGGGAATATCAATCTCCAATAATTCCTTCAATTGCTATTCCTATTGAGTTACTGACTGTGGCTTTTGCTTGCTTTATTTTGCCTGAAGATTTGAAATTATCATCCAACTTGGTTCCTGCTTTAAGATCTAGTTGGTTAGTAATGCATGTTAGTGTCGTAATGCTTAGTTATGCTGCATTAATAATAGGTTCTTTACTTTCAGCTTCTGTTTTGTTCATTAATAAAAATAAACCACTTCAAATAAGAAGTAGCTCTACAGGTATAGGAGGGTTCAAAATTTCTAATAACTATACTTTAAACGATTTAGTTGATCCCATTGAATTTTCACATTCGGAAGAATTAGATACATTAAGTTATCGTTCTATACTAATAGGTTTTGTTCTTTTGACTCTAGGGTTGATTTCAGGTGCAGTTTGGGCTAACGAGGCATGGGGCACATGGTGGAGCTGGGATCCAAAAGAAACATGGGCATTTATTTCATGGTTGTTTTATGCGGCTTATCTTCACATGAGAATAAGTAAAGGTTGGCAAGGACGGAGACCAGCATTATTGGCAACTACAGGCTTTTTAGTGGTTTTAGTATGTTACTTAGGAGTTAATTTCTTAGGAATAGGTTTACATAGTTATGGATGGATATTCGGATAATTTCTTAATTATTGAGGTTCTGACAGTACCTTACCTTGTTGTGCTTCTTGAGCAACTTTTCTCAAGTCATCACATCCCTCTTTTAATGTTGGGTAAGCGAACATTCCGCTGCCTGCAATAAAACAATTGGCACCAGCATCTGCACATTGTGAAATAGTCCAATTAGCTTTAATACCTCCATCAACTTCAATATCAACATTTAAATTTTTTTCGATAATAAAGTTTCTTATTTTTCTGATCTTATTAAGCATTGTTGGTATGTAAGCTTGTCCTCCAAAGCCCGGATTAACTGTCATAACCAAAACATGATCAACCATATCCATAATGTTTTCAATCATTTCAAATGGGGTATGAGGATTTAATGCAACAGAAGGAGATCCCCCTAGGTCTCTTATTCTCCCGAGAACTCTATGCAAATGAATATTCGCTTCTGCATGAGCAATTACTACTCCAGGTTCACCATTCACTCCCTTTGTAGCTTTTACGTAAGATTCAAGCATGGTTTCACAATTGTATTGGCTCACCATTAGTTGAGTTTCAAAAGGGACATTGCAATATTTTCTGCATGCAGAAATCATCTCGGGACCAAAAGTCAGATTTGGCACGAAATTCCCATCCATTACATCAAATTGAATTCTATCTACACCAGCTTCCTCAAGCTCTCTCACACATGCCCCCATATTTGCCCAGTCTGCCGGCAAAACGGAAGGAATTATTTGTATTGGTCTATTAACACCAGCTAAATTTGTTTGATTTGACTTAGTCATATGTTTTTAAAATATTTAATAAAGATACTATATTTAGTTGCTTATTCCTAATTTCAAGTCACGGCCTGATAAAGTAACAGCTGTAAAGAGTTAAAAAAGCTTATTAGCATAATAATTCTCATACAAATGACATTTTTTATGAGATCATACTCAAAAACCTTTTAGAAAATCCTCAAAAATTTAATTGTGAATCAAACTTTAATTCAAGAAATTCTCGAAGTTGTCGAGCAAGCAGCAATTGCTTCAGCAAAACTTACAGGACTTGGTCAAAAAGATGAAGCTGATGCTGCAGCTGTCGAAGCAATGAGATTGCGAATGGGCAAAATTGAAATGAAAGGGAAAATTGTTATTGGAGAAGGTGAAAGAGATGAAGCACCAATGCTTTATATAGGTGAAGAGGTAGGGAGTGGAAGTGGACCAGGTGTTGATTTTGCTGTAGATCCATGTGAAGGAACTAATCTTTGCGCGAATAATCAAAGAGGTTCTATGGCAGTTTTGGCTGCCTCTGATACCGGAGGTCTTTTCAATGCCCCTGATTTTTATATGAATAAATTAGCAGCTCCTCCTGCTGCGAAAGGGAAAGTGGATATTCGAAATTCAGCAACTGAAAACTTGAAGATTCTTAGTGATTGTTTGGATCTTACTATTGAAGAACTTACTGTTGTTGTAATGGATAGAACTAGGCATAAAGATTTAATTAAAGAGATTCGAGGATGTGGTGCAAAAGTTCAACCAATTTCTGATGGTGATGTTCAAGCTGCAATAGCATGTGGGTTTGCCGGTACAGGAACACATTGCTTGATGGGTATAGGTGCGGCGCCAGAAGGTGTTATTTCCGCTGCTGCAATGAGAGCTCTAGGAGGACACTTTCAAGGACAACTAGTTTATGATCCAGCAATTGCTCAAACTTCTGAATGGGCTGATTACACAAAAGAAGGAAACATTAAACGTTTAAATGAAATGGGCATAACCGATATAGATAAAATCTATGAAGCTAATGAACTGGCATCGGGAGAAAACGTTGTGTTTGCTGGAAGCGGAATAACTGATGGATTATTATTTGATGGGGTTAAATTTGAAAGGGATTGTGTTAGAACAAGCAGTCTAGTAATTAGTACACTAGATAGTACTGCAAGATTTACAAATACTGTCCATATAAAAGATGGTGCTAAGAGTATCAGCCTTTAAAATTTCACTTTTGATTTTATGCATATTGTTGTCGTCGGACTAAGTCATCGCACGGCACCTGTCGAAGTGCGTGAGAAGTTAAGTATTCCTGACCAATCCATAACAGAGTCATTGAAAGCATTAAAAACTTTCTCTGATGTCTTAGAAGTTTCAATTTTAAGTACTTGTAATAGGCTAGAAATATATGCGCTAGTAAAGGATAAAAATAATGGAATTTCATCTATAAAAGAATTTATATCAGATTATTCTGGAATTGTTTTTGAAGATTTAAATCCACATCTTTTTTGCTTTAGACAAGAAGACGCAGTGTTGCATTTGATGAAAGTTTCT
Organism: uncultured Prochlorococcus sp.; assembly: GCA_902626435.1. Lineage (GTDB taxonomy): Bacteria > Cyanobacteriota > Cyanobacteriia > PCC-6307 > Cyanobiaceae > Prochlorococcus_A. The sequence continues at coordinate 19,148 of CACOFO010000005.1, read as the reverse complement.
GCAGGACTAGATAGTCTCGTTTTAGGAGAAGGACAAATTCTTTCACAGGTAAAAAAAATGATGAGATTAGGTCAAGAGAATCAATCTACTGGGCCTATTCTTAATAGATTATTAACCCAATCAATTAGTACAGGTAAAAAAGTAAGATCTGAAACAAATTTAGGAACGGGAGCCGTATCAATAAGTTCAGCTGCGGTAGAACTTGCTCAATTAAAAATTGGACAAGAAAAGGGGGTTGATAATCTTGTAAGTTTAGAATCAGAAAAGGTCCTTGTAGTTGGAGCTGGTCGAATGAGTAGGCTTTTAATAACTCATTTAAAATCAAAAGGGTGTAGTAAAATTGTTCTTGTTAATAGAAATATTGATAGAGCATTGAATCTAGCCGTAGACTTCCCAGGCTTAGAGATTGCTTGTAAAGGGTTAAACGAATTAGATGCAAATATTTCAATATCTTCTCTGGTGTTCACTAGTACAGCGTCCGAAGAGCCAATAATTGATCTCGCTAAAATTGAAAAATTAAATTTAAGTAATAATATTAAATTTATTGATATTGGTGTACCGAGAAATATATCTAATGATGTTAAACAGCATCAATTTGTAAAATCATTTGATGTAGATGACCTACAAGAGGTCGTTTCAAGAAATCAAGAATTTAGACAGAAAATCGCAAAGGAAGCAGAATCTTTAGTAGAAGAAGAAAGAATTATTTTTCTAGAATGGTGGGCAAGTTTGGAGGCGGTACCAGTTATTAATAAACTTAGATCAGATTTGGAGTTGATTAGAAAAGAGGAATTGCAAAAAGCACTTAGTAGGATGGGACCAGATTTTTCTGCTAGAGAAAGAAAAGTTGTGGAAGCTCTTACTAGAGGGATTATCAATAAAATACTTCACACACCTGTTACTAAGTTGAGAAGTCCTCAATCAAGAGAAGAAAGACAAATTTCTTTAAAAATCGTTGAAAAATTGTTTTCTTTGGTGGATGAGGATAAAAATAGTTAAATTTTCCTTGTTTATATTAAGTTTTTCTAGTGATTTATCGAAATACCTTCGTAAAGTGACCATTACTATTTCAAAATTTACCCATAATCAGTTACTTTAAATAGTTGTATCTCTACCTCCATTAGTATTGAATGAAGCGTGTGTTGGCAATCATCCTCGGAGGAGGAAAAGGTTCTAGACTTTACCCTTTAACAAAAATGAGGGCTAAACCTGCTGTTCCATTGGCAGGTAAATATCGTTTAATAGATATCCCAATCAGTAATTGTATTAATTCAGGTATAGAAAAAATGTACGTATTGACTCAGTTCAATAGTGCATCTCTAAATAGACATATAGGAAGAACCTATAATTTAAATGGACCTTTTGGTCAGGGATTCGTGGAGGTTTTAGCCGCGCAACAGACTCCTGATAGTCCAAAGTGGTTTGAAGGTACTGCTGACGCTGTAAGGAAATACCAATGGTTATTTCAAGAATGGGATGTTGACGAGTATTTAATATTGTCAGGTGATCAACTGTATAGAATGGACTACAGTTTATTCGTTCAACATCATAGAGATAATGGTGCTGATTTAACCGTTGCAGCTTTACCTGTAGATGAAGGCCAAGCAGAAGGTTTTGGCCTCATGAGGACTGATGATTCAGGAAATATTAAAGAATTCAGTGAAAAGCCCACTGGTGAGAAGTTAAAAGGAATGGCAGTAGATACTTCAAAATTCGGATTAAGTAAGGAGTCAGCTGCCGAAAAACCTTATTTAGCCTCTATGGGTATTTATGTTTTTAGTAGAAATACTCTTTTCGATCTTCTAAATAAATTTCCTAGTTATACAGACTTTGGTAAGGATATAATTCCTGAAGCCCTCACTAGGGGCGATACTCTTAAAAGTTATGTCTTCGATGATTATTGGGAAGATATTGGAACGATTGGGGCATTCTTTGAGTCAAACCTCGCATTGACTAAGCAACCCAAACCTCCATTCAGTTTTTATGATGAAAAATTTCCTATTTATACAAGACCTAGATTTCTTCCCCCTTCTAAACTTGTAGATGCTCAAATTACTGATTCAATAGTTTGTGAAGGTACAATCTTAAAGTCATGTAGTATTTTGCATTGTGTTTTAGGTGTAAGAAGCAGGATTGAAAGTGATTCGGTTCTTGAGGACACTCTTGTTATGGGAGCTGATTTCTTTGAATCGCCTGAAGAGAGGATTGAATTAAGAAAAGGAGGCGGAACGCCTCTTGGAGTAGGTGAAGGAACTACTGTAAAAAGAGCAATTCTTGATAAGAATACAAGGATTGGTGATAATGTCGTGATCATTAATAAAGATCGAGTAGAGGAAGCAGATAAGCCAGAATTAGGCTTTTATATAAGAAACGGAATTGTTGTAGTAGTAAAAAATGCAACTATTGCAAACGGAACCGTTATTTAAATCTTTTCGATCATTTTTCGCTGACATAACTTTTTTTTTTGAGCAATTTTGTTGAGTTGTAGGCACACTATATTTATTGAGTTTTTTAATTTTTTATGTCCAAGGCACATTTTGGTTTAATAGGTCTTGGTGTTATGGGCGAAAATTTAGTTCTTAACGCAGAGAGAAATGGATTTTCTAGTGTAGTTTTTAATAGGACTTTCTCAAAAACTGAAGAATTTTTACAAGGTCGTGGTCTTGGGAAGAATATAGAGGGAGCTGAAACTCTTCAAGAATTTGTTAATAAGCTAGAGAGACCAAGAAGAATTCTAATGATGGTAAAAGCTGGATCAGCTACTGATGCTGTTATAGACAATATTTCTAGATATCTCGAGGAAGGAGATTTATTAATAGATGGCGGTAATTCTCAATTTAAAGATACTGAAAGAAGGGTTAATACTCTTGAAAGTAAAAGTTTTGGATACATTGGAATGGGAGTTTCAGGCGGTGCCAAAGGAGCTTTAGAAGGGCCAAGCATGATGCCTGGCGGTACTAAGGCTTCATATGATGCAATAGAAAGCTTATTAACAAAAATGGCTGCCAAAGTTGAAGACGGACCATGTGTTGCATATGTTGGACCAGGAGGCTCAGGTCATTTTGTAAAAACTGTTCATAATGGAATTGAATATGGAATTGAACAAATACTCGCAGAAGCTTATGACCTAATGAAGAGAGTAAAAGGTATGAATGGAAAGCAGATGTCAGAGGTATTTGGTATTTGGAATAATACTGATGAATTAGCTTCTTATCTTGTTGAGATAACAGAGATTTGTCTAAATACAAAAGATGAGATAACTGGAGATGATGTCGTGGAAAAAATATTAGATAAAGCTGGCCAGAAAGGTACTGGCTTATGGACTGTTGTTAGTGCTTTAGAACTGGGGGTATCAGTCCCAACTATTTATGCATCCTTAAATGCAAGAGTAATGAGTTCTCTAAAAGAGCAACGTAGTGAGATTGAAAAAACTATTCCATCTAAAGAGATAGAGGATTTTGATTTAGGAAATATATCAGATGGAATGAAACCTTTATTTGATGCTGTAGTCCTTGCCACAATTGCTAGCTATGCCCAAGGTATGGATATTTTAAGAGAAGCATCTGCTGTATATAACTATGATTTGAATATGCCTTCAATTGCTCAAATATGGAAAGGTGGTTGTATCATTAGATCAAAATTATTAAGTAAAATTCAAGATGCTTATAACAAAGACCCAAATCTAAAAAATTTAATTTTTGATAATTGGTTCAATAATGAAATTGCGACAAGATTAGATAATTTAGCTAAAGTAGTTTCTTTATCCACAAAAGCTGGTATACCAGTACCATGCCTATCCAGTACTTTAGATTATTTAAATAGTTATAGAACCAATAGACTACCTCAGAATCTTGTTCAGGCAATGAGAGATTGTTTTGGCTCTCATACATATGAAAGAATTGATAAGGAAGGAAGTTTTCATACTGAATGGATGAAATGATTGAAAAGGTCAAAAATGGATACACCCTAAATATATACAAAGACAAGTTAGAACTATCAACAGCGGTTTTCAAGTTTATTGAAAGTCACATTATTAATACTTTAAAAAAGAAAGATAGGTTTAAATTTTGTGTAAGTGGAGGTTCAACCCCTAAATATGTGTATCAGCTCTTATCAAAGTGTGATCTTAGATGGGATATGGTTGATGTCTTTTTAGGAGATGAAAGATGTGTTGATCCAAATTCAGAATTAAGTAACTCGTTAATGCTGAAGAATTCATTGTTAACTAATTTTGGATCTAAAGCTTTTTTTTATGAAATTTTTAAGGATTTAAAGGCTGATGATGAAGCTATAAAAAATCATTTTATTTCTAAATTATTTGAAAAATGCGGATCAAACCCTCCCTCCTTTGATTTGACTTTATTAGGTCTTGGAGATGATGGTCATACAGCTTCACTATTTCCTTATCAAAATAACAACGTAGATGATTTTGTGATTTTTAATGAAGGTAAAGGATTAAAAAGGATCTCATTAACTCCAAAGGTTCTCTCAGCCTCATCTAAGATAGTATTTTTGGTGAGTGGAGCCAATAAAAGAATAGCTCTTAAGAGGTTATTAAATGAAAAAGAGCCTCTAGATAGAACACCATCAAAATTAATAAAATCTATTAATCAAATTTCAATATTTTGTGATCAAGAATCAGCAAAAGAATTAGAAATTTAGTTAAAGTCTATTAATTATTCAAATTATTCAATGAGTAAGAAAAAATTTTTATTCCAGAAAAAGGAGTTCGATGGTTGGAAAACTTTAAATGATACTGTTATGGGAGGATCAAGTTCAGCTTTTTGTGAAATTTCAAATTCTGGTTTGTTATTAAAGGGTAATATTGTCGAGAAAGCAGGGGGATTTGTTAGTTGTAGATCGTCTATATATAAACCTCCTTTAAATGTATCTGAGTATTCATCCTTTGAATTAAATATTGATGGACAAGGAAGAACTTTTAAATTTGCTGTAGCTTGTGAAGATGCTTTATTAGGAATAACAGAATTTATTCCAGGTGGTCTCAGGTGGATTAAATCATTCCCAACAAAAAAATTCGGAACAACAAATGTTCAAATTCCTTTTTGTGAGCTAAAACCTTCAGTAAGAGCTAATAAAGTTCGTTTTCCATTTAAATTTAAGCCATCTAAAATTAAAAGATTGCAATTACTTCACTCTAAGTTCGGTGATAATGGATTACTTAATAACGAGTTTAAACAGGGTTCCATAAAAGTTTTAATTAAATCAATAAGTGTTATTTGAAAACCCACCTAAACATGTAGAGAGCTTAATCGCTAAGTCAGCAGATTTAACAAATAAACCTTTTGTTCATTCTGTCGTAAAAATAAATGGCGAATATGAATTCGAAGAAGAAGATATTGATTTGACGGTTAATATCTTATGTCGAGATAAAGAAGGTAAAAGATTAGAAATTTATGATCTTGAATTAGAACTTTTTAAATCTGATAAAGAGTTGGTTTTAGTTATCTCTAAGCTTAATTTTCCTGATGAACCAATATTATGGTGTGGAGTTAAAACATTATGGATGGATAGTAATAATGGGAAAAAATGCAATTCTCCAAAATACAGTGCTCGATTAGAAAATTTAGCAAATAGGATAAAAAGTTTTATTGATTAAGTAAATAAACTTTGAGCTGATTTATAAATCAGTAACTGCACCTAAACTTGATGTGCTTACTATCCTCGAATATTTTGAAAGAATTCCTCTTTTGTATTTTGGTTTAGGTTTTACCCAATTATTTTTTCTTTTTTCTAATTCTTCATCAGTCAAATCAACCTCAATTAGTTGCTTTACAGCATCGACGGTAATCAAATCGCCTTCTTTTATTAGAGCAATGTTTCCACCGACAGCTGCTTCTGGCGCTATGTGCCCGACAACAAGACCATATGAGCCACCGCTAAACCTACCATCAGTAATTAAGGCCACTTTTTCTCCAAGTCCTTGTCCCACGATGGCTGATGTTGGGGATAACATTTCTCTCATCCCTGGTCCTCCAACAGGACCTTCATTTCTTACAACAACAACATCACCAGCTATGATTTCATTATTTAAGATTGCTTTAAGACAGTCTTCTTCACTTTCGAATATCTTCGCTGGACCTGTTAAAACAGGATTTTTTACTCCACTAATTTTCGCTACAGACCCTTCCTTCGCCAAGTTCCCTTTTAAAATTGCTAAATGCCCTTTTTTATAAAGAGGATTATCTATTTCTCGGATGACATTTTGATTACTAGGAGGCTTATCTGGAATATTTCGCAAGTATTCTGTTATAGTTTTGCCTTCAATGTTTTTGCATTCCCCATGAATTAATCCTGCATTTAGGAGTATTTTCATAACTTGGGGAATGCCCCCTGCATTATGAAGATCAACTGTTACAAATTTCCCACTTGGCTTAAGGTCGCAAATTACAGGAACTTTTTGTCTTATCCTCTCAAAGTCATCAATATTAATATCAATACCTGCAGTATTTGCTATGGCTAATATATGTAATACTGCATTGGTTGAACCTCCTACGGCCATAATTACTGATATTGCATTTTCAAATGCTTTTTTAGTCATTAAGTCTAGTGGTCTTATATTTTTTTTAATCGCAGAGACTAATATCTCAGCACTTTTTTCTGCACTTAGTTCTTTTTCAAGATCTTCAGCAGCCATAGTTGAGCTATGTGGAAGGCTTAGACCTAATACTTCTATTACTGCAGACATTGTATTAGCCGTAAACATTCCCCCACAGCTCCCAGCTCCAGGGATACAATTTTTCTCAACTTCGATTAACCTTTTCTCATTAATTTTGCCTGAGGTTAATTGACCAACAGCTTCGAATGCACTAACAACCGTGAGATCTTCCCCATTTAATTTACCTGGTTTTATAGTTCCTCCATAAATAAATATTGAGGGAATATTCATCCTCGCAATTGCTATCATTGCTCCAGGCATATTTTTATCACATCCACCTATAGCAAGTACTGCATCCATACTCTGAGCATTACATGCTGTTTCTATCGAGTCAGCTATTACTTCTCTTGAAACTAATGAATATTTCATCCCCTCTGTTCCCATTGAAATGCCGTCACTTACAGTTATTGTCCCGAATTTTTGAGGCATTCCCCCTGATCTTCTAATTGACTCTTCAGCTCTAAGAGCTAATTTATTTAACCCTATATTGCATGGGGTAATTGTGCTGTAACCATTGGCAACCCCAATAATAGGCTTATTAAAATCTTCATCATTAAAACCAACCGCCCTTAACATTGATCTGTTGGGAGACCTTTGCACACCTTGGGTAATTGCAGATGATCTAAGTTTATTCATTGTATGTGAGAACCTTTTTTATTCTATTGCCCCAACTCTTCAAGTTGCTTCCTAACATCAGCGATTGCAGAATTAAGTTGCTCAACTTTCTTCTCCAGATTATCTCCTTCAACTTCATTTATATTTTCATTTGAATCTATCGCTTCAGATCCGTCTTGAATTCTGGAGGAATACATCATTGCCTTTTGTTTTTTTTCCTCCTTTCTTTTGTCTGCTTCGGATATTAACCACCAAGCAAGACCAGCTGCTCCAATAAAAGCACCGCTTATTAATGATAAAAGATTATTTGAAGACGAATCTCTGTATTCAGACATTGGTAAAATATTTACTCCTATATTCTATATTAGTTCTTATCTTGAAATATAGTACTCAAACGCGATAAAGGATTCCCAATACCCGGTACTAATAATTTTGTTTTTTCGTCTTCTTCATCGATGCAAGAAGTGTAAATTACCTGATTAGGGAATAATTTCGCAATTTCATTTAACCCTTTATTTGAGCAAATTGCAGTTATTAAAATAATCCTATTTGAATCAACACCTAATTCATTCAATTTAATTAAAGTTTCTAATGTTGCTGATCTTGTCGTTATTTGTTCCGAATAAAATATAACTCCTTCATTTGATTCAATAGTTTTAGGAAGTTCTCCTAGTGAGAGGGTTGAATTAGGAATTACTTCTTTAGATCCAAACCAAAGAGATAACCCTTCTGGCAACATAGCGAGCACTTTTATTGGATAATCATTATCAATAAAGAATCCATCTGTGTCCCCATTATCCGTATTTACTATTTCTTTTTTATATGGTAGCCAATTACGTAATGCTTCATATGTAAGCCATTTTCCTAATTGTTCATATCCTGTTGAGTACAAAATATTTGGAGTATTTTCTTCTCGTAATATTGAAAGCCAATGTTTTATTAATGGATGAGGAGGAACAATAACCTTTAGTGACATTGCCATATATTTTCCTTTAAGATACTCTTACAAACTTTAAATACTTAAGTTCTAAAATACAGTCTTATTATGATTAAATCAATTGTTTTTCCCTCACTAAAGAACACACTAATTACTTTGTTATTCGTTGGGATCTTATTTTTTAATTCTGTAAATTCTGCATGGGCTAAAAGACCTCCTGAGATTAGAAACCAACAAGACCTTAATTTAGAGCCAGATATGCATGGTCAAGATTTAAGCGGTAACGAATACGTTAAGTTTGATTTGAATGGGTTTAATTTTAGTGAAAGTAATTTAGAGGGAGCGGTATTCAATAATAGTAAATTGCAAAACTCAAAGTTTACTGGAGCCAATTTAAGAGATGCACTAGCTTACGCAACAGACTTTACAGATGCAGATCTTTCGGATGTTAATTTTACAAATGCTTTATTAATGGAAAGTAATTTTGAAGGAGCAAAAATAGATGGTGCAGATTTTACTGATGCTGTTCTTAGTCGTACACAACAAAGACAATTATGTGCGATTGCTAATGGCACAAATAGTTCTACTGGAGAGAGTACAGAATATAGCCTAGGTTGTTAATCATTAAGGATGAAAAAAAAAATACCCGTAATAGTTGTTTCCGGTTTTCTTGGTTCAGGTAAAACAACTTTTCTTAGATATTTGTTAAAGCAGAGTAATAAAAAATTCGGTTTAATAATCAATGAATTTGGTGATGTTGGAATTGATGGTGATTTGATAAAAAGTTGCGATAGATGTGATGAAACGGAAGAAGAATGCGTAATCGAATTAAATAATGGATGTATATGTTGCTCTGTTCAAGATGATTTTGTTCCATCAATAAAAGCTCTTCTCGAATTTAATCCTACTATTGAATCAATAATTATCGAAACAAGTGGCTTGGCACTACCAATTCCCTTAATTCAAGCACTTAACTGGCCTGAAATCAGGTCTTCTATCTACCTTGATGTTGTAGTTTGTATTGTTAATGGAGAGTCAATGATTAATGGTTTACCAATTAATGATCTGAATAAAATAACAAAACAATATAATGATATAGATAGAATTGATCACAACGTTCCTATTGAAGAACTTTTTGAGGAACAACTTGAAGTCTCTGATATCGTTTTAGTTTCTAGATCAGACATCTTAAATGATGATCAATTTGACTTTGTAAAAAACAAAATCAAGGCAAGTCTAAACTCATCTGCGCCAGTCCTCAAATCCAAAAATGGCAAAATTGATTTAAATTACCTTTTTGATTTTAAATTTAAAAAAGATACTTATAAAGAATTTTTAACTGAAGAACATGATCATAATCATATTGAGCTTGTATCAGATTCAATTAAATTAAATTATTTCCTTGAAAAAAATGACTTTGAAAATGAGATGCCAAAAATATTGGATGAATTAAACATTCTTCGAATAAAAGGACGAATATGGATACCAAATAAATCACTGCCTTTACAAATACAAATAGTTGGAAAAAAAATTAATACTTGGTTTGAAGAGGCTCCAAAAAATTGTTGGAGACCAAAAGATAATGCTGGCCTTGAATTAGTAATAATTTCCTTTGATGAGAAATCTATAAAAATTTTTAATAAAAAAATTAAAGAGAAATTTAAGATTTTAAGTGACCCAAAAATAAGGATTTGATTTTATAGTTACTTCCTGGATACTTAAAAGAGTTAACGGTCCTAAATGGAAAATTCAAAAATTGCTTTAAAAGAAATTATCTCTGATGATGCAATTTCAATTGATAAAATAAAATGTTCCAAATGTGGAGGGTCCGGAAATTTTAAAACACCTGAAAATTCAAGAAGAACTTGCTTAGTTTGTTTTGGTAAAGGTTACATAAATATTTAATAATTCAGAAAACCTTAAAGTAAAAATATTTGTTTATTAATCTAGACTACTTTTTATTAAAATTTAAACTAATCTTCTATTAGAAATTAATTTTTAATTGGACCAATTTGCTGTAAAAGTTTTTGTAAGACTAAGACCCTCAGTTTTAGATCCAGCAGGGGAAGCTACCAAGTCTGCTTCTATAAAGCTTGGAGCCGAGGGAATAAAATCACTACGTATAGGAAAAATGATTGAAGTAAAAATAGAAGGTAATGGGGAAAACGAAGTAAGAGGAAAAATTGATTTGTTGTGTGATAGGTTATTCGCGAATACTGTCATTGAAGATTATGAGTATTCACTAGAAAAATTATAAGATGGAGAATTTAACTGTAGGAGTTGTTGTCTTCCCTGGATCTAATTGTGATCGTGATGTTTCATGGGCATTAGAGGGTTGTTTAGACATAAGAACAAAATACTTATGGCATGAGTCTTCAGATTTAAGCGATGTAGATGCAATAGTTTTGCCTGGAGGATTTAGCTACGGTGATTATTTAAGATGCGGAGCAATTGCGAGGTTCTCTCCATTGATAAATGCTTTGGATGACTTTGTTAAAAGTGGAAAAAGAGTTTTAGGAATATGTAATGGGTTTCAAATTTTGACGGAATCAGGCTTTTTGCCTGGTGCCCTTACTGCAAATAAAAACCTTAATTTCATCTGTGATGATGTTGAACTTGATATTGTTTCTTCAAAAGGAGGTTGGTTTAATGATGGAGGTGAAAAACAAACTATTAAGTTACCAATAGCGCATGGGGAAGGAAGATATCATTGTGATTCTGATACTTTAAAAAAACTTGTAGATAATGAATTGATCGCTTTGAGATACAAAAATAATCCTAATGGATCCTCATTCGATATCGCCGGCATAACTAATGAACAAGGAAATGTTCTAGGTTTAATGCCTCATCCAGAGCGAGCCTGTGACGAGGCAATCGGTGGGACTGATGGTCTTTATACTTTGAAATCCCTCATATCACAATAAAAAAAAAGACCCCCATTTGTTTGGAGGTCTTTTTAAGTTTAATTTAAAGAATTAACTTTTTAATAAGTGTATCCAGCAACAAATAGCTGCTCATCAGATGAAGGCTGAGATCCTGCCACATAAGATCCTGTAGAAGCTTCAGAGTTTGCTTGAGCTCTTGCTATTAAGGCTTTTTGACCTGCTTCTACATCACTTCCCTTCCATGCCTTTAAGCATGAGTGCTGTAGCGCTCTTCCATAGGAGAATGAAACGTTCCATAATGCTTTCCTATAAAGAGTATTCATATTATTTAAATAAACAGAAGCAGCTTCTTCACTTAATCCTCCTGATAAGAATACTATTCCAGGAACAGATGCAGGAACGCATCTTTCCATAGTTCTTATAGTCATCTCAGCAACTTTCATAGGATCAGCCTTTGTAGGACAATCTGCTCCGTTGACAGTCATAGAGGGTTTTAAAAGTGTTCCCTCTAGAAATACTCCATTTGCTTGACAAGCAATGTAGACCTGCTTAATAACCTCTTCTTGTACTTCAGCAGTCTTTTCAATCGTGTGATCACCGTCCATTAAAATTTCAGGTTCAATAATTGGTACCAAGCCAGATTCTTGAACTGACCTTGCATACCTTGCTAAACCCCAGGCATTTTCTTGTATTGATAATTTTGAAGGGCAACCATCATTTGTAATCTGCAAAACCGCTCTCCACTTTGCAAATCTTGCACCTTGTTCATAATATTTTGCTGCTCTCTCAACTAATCCATCTAGACCAGAGCAAAATGTTTCTACATCTCCTCCTCCAGGAAGTGGATTTAGACCTTTATCAACCTTTATACCTGGAATAATACCTAAATCGTTTAATTTCTTAACCATTGACTCACCATCTTGGTGATTTTGATACAAAGTTTCCTCAAAGAGGATTGCTCCACTTATGTATTTTCCAAGACCTTCTGTAGTGAAAAGCATCCCTCTATATGCCTTCCTATTTTCTTCAGTATTCTCAACACCAATTCCAGCTAATCTTTTGCCAACTGTTTTGGTTGATTCATCTACTGCTAATATTCCTTTACCTTTAGAAGCTAGTAATTGAGCATTTTCCTTAAGCTCATTTTTGTAGTAATTTAATGCCATTATTTAAGAATTTGGATAATTGATTTTTCCAGAATATGAAGAAAAAATAAAATAAATTTAGTACATTGTCAAGTATCAATTAACACTTGACTGAATGTTCTGCTAAATTTTTATACTTAATCCACTTTTCGCTGACTCTCTTATAGCTTCACAAACTTTATGACTTGCTAGTCCCTCACACAAACCCGGGATTATTGGTGTTCTATTAATCATACTCTCAGCCCATAAATTTTGAATTCTCAAAACTGGAGCTATCCTCCCATCAGTCCATGTTTTTTCAAAATTAAAACTTGAATCTGCAGTTAGATTTTGTACTTTATTTTCGTTGTTTGAATATTTCAAATTAAAACCATGTACATAATCTTTTTGGTTCTCGCTTTTAAGAATAAGTGAACCTTGGCTTCCATATATTTCTAAACTAAATCCTCTACCGTTTTTAGAAATTGATGATAATGATACCTGACATGGAATGATATTGGAGCTGTAGTTTGATATTTCTATATTAGCGAGACAAATATCCTCGCTAGTAACATCATTTAAATCAGATGAATTAGGTAAAGGTCTTTTTTTGATTGATGTTGCTAACTTACCAGATACATTTATTGATTCTCCAAATAACCAATTCAACATATCGAATGCATGAGTACCTAAGGCGCCAATAACTCCTCCACCTTTTTCTTCCAAAGAATACCAATCCCAAGCTCTTTTAGGATCGGATCTACTGCCCATTAACCAATCTAATTTGACTAAATATATATCTCCTAAAAAATTTCTATCAACAAGTTTTTTTGTCTGAAGGAAAAGGGGTACTGTTCTATATTCGAAATCAACACATACGCTTAAGTTATTTATCAATGATATTCTCTGAAGCTCTTCAATTTCCGAGGAAGATATTGAAACGGGTTTTTCTAATAACAAATTTTTATTATTCTCAAGCGCTTGTTTTGCTAATTTAAATCTTGATTCAGGAGGGGTGGCAATAATAATTCCATCAATTTCAGAAGATTTAACTAAGTCTTCCCAATCATTAAAAAACTCTAATCCCGTTTCTTTTTCTAAAATCGATTTTTGCGATTTCTCATAGTGATAAATAGCTACAGGCGTTAAAAAATTCGACTCCTTTAGTGCTTCTAAATGAACTTTTTTCCCAAACCCTACTCCAGCTATTGCAATTTTTAATTTTTTATTATTTGTATTCATTCTATTAAATTAATAAACTCTGAACAGCTATTTTCAATAACAACATCTATAAGTTCATCATTATTAGAGGTTTGCCATTTCGAATTAAATTGAGGAATTCCATTTATGGAAGTATCTTTGAACTTTTTTTCATCGCAATTAATTCTCATCACATAAAGTGATAACTCTCCATCATCATCAGAATTAGTTGGATTTTTAAAGAACTTTGTTAATACACTTATTTCTCCATTTGGAAGCGGCTTTATACTACCTTTATCAAGCCATTCTTTCCCTTCATTATTCTCTTTTAGGAGGACCCAGTCAACATTTCCTATTCCATATGAATATGGAGCAAAACTTAAAATAAAAAATAAAAAGCTTAAAGAAAAAGAAAAGAAATTTGAAATAATTCTCATTTTATATATTTGCTTTTGCAAGTTCTTTTACACCATGAATTTTTAAAATTTTACTCAGAGTATCCTTGAGATTTTGCCTTTTAACTATTACATCAACAAAACCATGATCAAGCAGATATTCAGCTGTTTGAAAATTATCGGGTAATTTTTCTCTTAATGTTTGTTCTATAACTCTTCTTCCAGCAAATCCAATAAGAGCTTTAGGTTCAGCCAAAATTAAATCACCTAACATTGCAAAGCTTGCTGTTACCCCTCCAGTGGTTGGATGAGTTAATAATGGCATATATAGAAGATTTTTTTCTTTATGTTTTTTTAATGCTCCAGAAATTTTTGCCATTTGCATGAGACTTAACATGCCTTCTTGCATCCTTGCTCCTCCTGATGCGCAAACAATTAGAATTGGAAAATTTTCTAAAGTTGCTCTCTCAATTATCCTTGTAATTTTTTCACCTACAACTGAACCCATGGATCCCCCCATAAATCTAAAATCCATAACAGCTAATGCTAAAGGCATTGAATTTACAGAACAGATACCTGTTATGACTCCATCCCTTAAACCTGTACCTGCTTGACTTTCTTTAATTCGATCAGCATATGATCTTCTATCTTTAAAACCTAAAGGATCTGTAGGACTTAGTGAGCTATCAAACTCTTCAAATGAATTTTTGTCAGCAATTATATTTATCCTTTCATCGCTATTAATCCTATTGTGATGTTCACAATTACTACAAACATTGAAATTTGAAATCAGGTCTTTTCTATAGGCTACTTGCGAACATTCTGAACATTTAACCCACAAACCATCTCCCTCATCAGTATCTTGCGAAACTTTCCCAACAAATTGATCTTTACGCCTTGCGGCAAACCAGTCGATTAATGACACAACATTACCTGTTTTTTCTATTTAAATCTACACAAGGTACTTTTATCAAGAAAGATATATAAAAATTTGAGATTTTCTAGATTAGAAACTCCTAAAATTTAGAAAAAATAATGATTTAACTTGATAATCTAAAATTAAAAATTATTTATTTTTCTCCTCAATCATTTTATGAATTATTGGAGTAAGAATTAGTTCCATTGCGAAACCCATTTTTCCACCATTTACAACGATACTTGTTGGACTTGACATAAATGAATCGTTAATCATTCCAAGCAAGTATTGAAAATCAATCCCCCATTTCTCTCTCGCTCCTTTTCTAAAATGTATGATCACAAAGCTTTCATCAGGGGTTGGGATATTCCTGCATATGAAAGGATTGGAAGTGTCAATGGTGGGAATTCTTTGGAAGTTAATATCGGTTTTACTGAATTGTGGACAAATGTGATTTATATAGTCAGGCATTCTTCTCAATATAGTATCCACAATGGTTTCAGCGGAGTAACCTCTTTCTGCGTTATCTCTATGGATTTTTTGAATCCACTCTAAATTTGTTATCGGAACAACGCCAACAAGTAAATCAGCATAAGATGCCACATTGTATCCGTCACCTTCTACCCCGCCATGCAAACCTTCATAAAAAAGTACGTCTGTTCCCTCAGGAATATCTTCCCATGGAGTAAATTGACCAGGTTCTAAGGATGTCCCAAGTCTTGTATTATGTTCTTCTGCTTCTTCAAGACTATGTAGATAATATCTTTTCTTTCCTCCCCCAGTTTCACCATAGATTTTAAAAAGTTCCTCTAGCTTGTCAAAAAGATTAGCCTCTGGACCAAAGTGAGAAAAATTTTCACCTTTTGAAAGAGCCTCTGCCATAGCTTTTTTCATAGGCATTCTTTCAAACCTGTGGTAACTATCACCTTCTACAACTGCGGGAACTATATCTTCTCTAGCAAAAATATGCTCAAAGGCTCTTTTTACCGTACTTGTTCCTGCTCCTGAAGATCCTGTTACAGCGACTACTGGATGACGTTTTGACATTTTTTAAAAACAATATTCATTGATTCTGACAGGTCATATGCCAACTTTATGTTTTACTTAAAAATATTTTTTTATTTATTAATTTTTTTTTAAATTTCACTTATTATTTTATCTCCGATTTCACTACAAGATAAAACTTCAGAAGACCCATCAGCTAAATCGGCCGTTCTAAATCCGTTTGATAAAACTTTATCGATAGCAATTTCTAAATTTTCTGCGGCTTCTTCTTCATTCAATCCGATTTTTAACATCATGGACGTGGATAAAAGCATTGCAATAGGATTAGCCGTATTTTTGCCGGCTATATCAGGAGCTGAACCATGAACCGGTTCAAAAACTCCAGGACCATCATTGTTTAGAGAAGCAGATGGAAGCATACCAATAGAACCAGTTAACATTGCGGCTAAATCGCTTAAAATATCACCAAATAAATTACTAGTTAAAATCACATCAAATTGACATGGATCTCTAACTAATTGCATTGCAGCATTATCAACGTACATATTGCTCAGAGATATATTTTTATCTTTTGAGGTGATATTTAAAACCGTATCTCTCCACAATTGACTAACCTCAAGAACGTTTGATTTATCAACAGAACATATTTTTTTATTTCTCTGGTTAGCAATTTTTATTGCTATTTCAGTTATTCTTTCTATTTCGGCTGCATCATAAACCATTGTGTTGAAAGCTTTTGGGATTTTTGAATTTGTAATATGTCCTCTTGGTTTTCCAAAATAAATACCCCCTATCAATTCTCTTACAACAATAAGATCTACATTCTCAACGATTTCTTTTTTTAATGTACTTGAATCTAAAAGAGATTTTCTTATTTTGACAGGCCTAATATTTGCGAAAAGGTTTAGGGTGGATCTTAACTTTAGTAGCCCACTTTCTGGTCTTAAATCTCTTGCGAGAGAGTCATATTTAATATCTCCAACACATGCTAAAAGTACTGCATCACTTTTTTTGCATTGATCTAATGTCTCATCTGGAGCAGGATTCCCATATTTTTCATATGCTATTCCTCCAAATAATTTTTCAATAATCTCAATATCGAAAGCATGATTTTTTGAAAGCTTTTTTAAAACTTTTTTTGAAACTTCTGAAATCTCTGGTCCAATACCATCTCCTGACAATAAAACTACCTTATACTTCTTCATTTGAATATTTGTTTACTAGAACAATAAATTATTACTTGTCTAATTGTCTAAGTTTTTTGGCTAATTCCGGTAATTTTTTAAAAATACTTGAACTCCTTAGCCATGATTTATTTTCCATCGCGGGGAAACCACTAATTACCTTGCCATTATCAATGTCACAATGGATCCCGCATTTTGAGCTCGCTATGACATTATTACCAACTTTTACTCTATTATTGACTCCAACTTGCCCTGCCAAAATAACACTATCTCCAATAATTGCTCCTCCAGCGATACCAACTTGAGCTGCAATTGCGCAGTTCTTACCAATTTTAACTCCATGACCTATTTGCACTAAATTATCCAACTTTGTTCCCTCATCAATAAAAGTAAATCCTACTGAGGGTCTATCAATACAACAATTCGTTCCAATTTCTACAAAACTCATTATTTTTACACCACCTTTTTGAGGCATCTTTACCCATTTGCCATCTTTAGGAATAAAACCAAATCCTTCTGAACCAATAACAGAATTTGAATTAATTATACAATTATTTTTTAGAGTGGTATTTTCGTAAATTACACAATTTGGATGAATTATATTATTATCTCCTATTCCAACATTGCCTAAAATTGATGATCCAGGAAGAATATGATTATTTTTACCAATTACAGTATTTTCTCCAATATAGACATTAGGTCCAATATGGCAATCTGCTCCAATTATTGCTGTTTTATCTATGACAGCTGAAGCGTGAATTCCTGGTTTGAAATTGATAGTTTCATATAAACAATTCAATACTTCTGCAAATGCAATTCTTGGATTTTTAACAATTATGTTTGAAATGTTTAGTTTCTTTAGAGCACTAACGATTTCATCGTTGTTAGTAGTTATTATTGCTGATGCTTTAGTTTGATCTAATTTTTCTTTGAGGATATTATTTTCTTCTAAAAAAGATATTTGATGGTTTACTGCAACATCTAATGAAGCAGCATTATCTATATTTAAATCTTCAAAAATATTGGCACCAATAAAATTTGAATTTCCTTTTTTAATTAGATCAACTAGATCACTTAAAAGCATTTTTCAGTTTAATTTTTTTTTCTAAGAGAGAGCAAGCACATCTCTGTGGACGACAATTATCGAGGAATTGTTATTTTCTTTATTCTTTAAGATAATTCTTAATTTGTCGCTACTTATTGATACTAAACCTTTTGCAACTTCTTTATCATTTGTATTTACAATTTTAACTGCTTGATTAACTGTAAAGTTTCCATCTACATTCTTAACACCAACCGCTAAAAGTGAGGCACCTTTTTTTGTAATTGCAAAAGAGGCTCCATCATCTAAAGTGATTTTCCCTACTGTTTGAATTGCATGGGAAAGCCAACTTTTTTTGTTTCCTATAGGTTTTTCTACTGGATGAAATAAAGTTCCAATTTTATTATCATTAAAAATTTCAATTAAGTTTTTTTTATTAGTTCCATCAACTAGTTGGACTTCAACTCCTCCTTTTGTTGCTATTTCTGCAGAAATTAATTTTGTAGAAATTCCTCCTGTTCCCCATTCATTATTTGAGTTTTGAATATTTTTATCTTTAATTTCTTTTAATTCACTATTATGAACTTCTTTAATAGGTTGAGCATCTTTATGATTACGTGGATCTTTTGAGTATAGATTTTCAATATCGGTTAATAAAATAAGCTTATTAGCATTTATAGCTAAGGCAACTAAAGCAGATAGGGTATCATTATCTCCATATTTAAGCTCTTCATTCGCTACAGTATCATTTTCATTTACTATTGGAATAACGTTCAGATCGATTAATCTTTTTAAGGTTTTAGAGGCGTTATTAAAGGATTTTCGTGAATTGAAATCAGCTTTAGTTATTAAAATTTGAGCAATATTGTGACCTAATTTGTTAAAAACTTTGTCGTACAAAGACATTAAATTAACTTGACCTACTGCAGCAGTTGCTTGAAGGGTACTTAAATCATTTGGTCTAGTTTTAAGATTTAATTTTTGGCAACCTAATCCAACGGCTCCACTAGTTACTAAAATTAATTTATTTCCTTCTGAGAGAAAATTTGTAAAGGATCTAGAAAGGTTTTCAATTACTTCTTCTGTAGATGTTTTCTGTGTTCCTCTTAAAATACTAGTACCAATTTTTATAACCCAAGTTTTCATTTTATAAAATTAGAAATTAATTT
>CACOFO010000004.1 GCA_902626435.1 uncultured Prochlorococcus sp. | reverse complement strand
CATTGGAGTCAAGAAAGATTGACTTGCTCCAAATAAAACAAGCATTATCAAAGCACTGGGTGAAATCGCTAAAACGTTTGAGAATTCAATGGCAACGGGCAAAATCAAAGCAACCGAAGCAGCATTACTGATAAATTGGGTAAGGATAACAGTTGATACAAAAATTACAACTAGTGCAAAATACAGAGGTAATCGATCAAGAGCAAAATTAAGATTGAATGCAATTAAATCTGCTAATCCTGTTACCTGCATAGCAACACTAAAAGAAGATAAGGATCCCAGCAATAAAATGACGTCTAACCTAATTGATTTTTGTATTTCTGCAGGTCTTAAACATCCAAAAGCAACCATTGCAATCACTGCCAAAAGAACTGAACCTACCAATGGAATATTAGTAACCGACGGCAAAACCACCATTCCTATTGCAATTGCAATCGAGATAGGTTTTTTTATCAAGACAGGTAAATCATCTTCAAATTGATCTAAAATAAGCAAATCATTACTCGCCTGTAAACCTCTTATTGAATCTAACGGCGCTTGCAATAGTAAAACATCGCCTGCTCTTAAAACAGCTTGACCTAATCTCTCCTGAACAGTTTGTTGGCCTCTTCTGAGCGCCAAAACTGTTGCATTATGGCGTTGCCTGAATCTTAATTCTCTCAAACTTGCACCAGCTAAAGTTGAGCCTGCAGGTAATAAAGCTTCAAAAGTTTTAGTGCCCTCATCATCTGAGAAAACATTAGCTCCGTCTAAAGATGTTTTCTTTTCCCCTAAAAGAATGGTATGTTCATGCTGCAGCCTAAATAAGTCTGCCCTTGTAACGCGTATTATTAATCTATCATCTGGTTCAATCTTTCTATCTGCTAAAGGAGGAAGAATAACTTTTCCATTTCGTTGCAATTCCAGAACATCAACGTCAAATCGTCTTTGTAATCTACTATTTCTGACAGATTGTCCAACTAATTCTGAAGTAGAGGGGATAGTAACTTCAGTAAAGTATATATTCATATCCCCATTTTTAATAAACTCCTTATCTCTCCCTCTATCTGGCAAAAGCATATCAGAAACTAAAATCATGTAGATTGTGCCTATAAGCCACACAGGAATTCCTATTGAAGTCAAACTAAATAATTCCAAAGCTCCGTAACCTAATTGTTGACTAATATCACTAACAAGAAGATTTACTGAGCTACCTAATAATGTTAGAGTTCCGCCTAGTAAAGTAGCAAAAGAAAGAGGTAATAACACTTTTGATGGTGATATCTTTCTCCGCTCGCACCAACCTTCAATCAAAGGTAACAAAGATGCTACTACAGGAGTGTTAGGTACAATTCCAGATATTGGAGCAATCAAAAAACCTATTAAAGAAATTAATTTCCTTGGCGTTCTAATACTTTCATAAGAAATCAGTTCTCTTACTCTATCTAAAGCACCACTTTTAAATAATGCAGAGGAAACTGCAAATAAACCCATAAGAGTAATTAAAGATGGGCTACCAAATCCAGCTAAAGCTTTTTCAGGAGGAAGAACCCCAGTGGCTATAAATATTCCAACACATAACAAGCCAGTCAATTCTGGAGCTATGGTATTTTTGATAAACAAAATTATTGACATTATTAAAATAAGTACCGTTATAAACGCATCAAGATTATTACTAACTACTGCAATTAAATTCATATAAAACTTATTTAACTCAATATACCCAAAAACAATATTTCAAAAAAGTTTAGATGGAATTATCTTTTTTAAAAAACTTTTTAAAAAAAGATTTTTTTTGGAATATCCAAGAAGATGCAGATTTTAAGCTTTCCGTAATATTAGGCAACTTGGAAGTATATATAAGTCTTCTTGCCTCAAAAGCTAATTTCCCGGATAAAGTAACCCCAAGCCCGGAAATTGAAGCTTCGCCTATCCCTAAGCTAATCATTTCACCATTGTCTTGAAATTCAAAAGGTAAAGGATCCTTTCCTTGAATTAATAGTTCTAGATTTTTAGCCAGATGATTGCCTTCCTGCATAGCAACTTGAGCTGTTATGGGTAAATCCTCCATTCCTTCAATAATTGAAATATCGCCAATTGCAAAACAGTTTTTATAGTTTTCTATTTGCAAATTATTATTAACTAAAATTCTTCCAAATCTTTTTGTTATTTCATTAGTTTCTAAATAAGACAAATTAGGTTTAACGCCTGCAGTCCAAATAACAATATCTTTATCCAAAGAAGTTATTCCAAACTCATTGACAATACAAATTTTAGTTTCTGAAACTTCTTTAACTGTAGAATTTAAAATAATGTTGATTTTTCTTTTTTCTAGTGCCTTTTCTGCTTGCTCTCTATTAAAAATTTTGTTTCTATGAAGAATTTCATTTGATTTTTCTATTACATTAATTTCAAATTGGTCTATAAATATATCTTTAATTTTGCATGCCAGCTCGATACCAGAGGGACCGCCTCCTACTATGAATAAGTTTTTATGAAACGAAGTTTTTTGTATTTTTTTTAAAAAAGATTCCAATTTATTGAGATCACCAAAATCATTAAAAAAATAACAATTTTCATCTACACCTTTAATTGTAAAACTATTTGGAATAGATCCTGTACAAATCACAAGATATTGATAGCTTAATTTTAATTTGTCACTAAATTCAAGAATATTTTCTTTGAAGTAAATCTTGGTTAAACAATTTTTTAAAAAAGTTATACCTGCATCAGAAAAAATATTTGCAAATTTTGGGGTAGCTTCCCAACTTCTTATTTCTTTACTTAAAACTTCGTACATTAAAGGTTTAAATATAAAGTTAGATTCAGAATCAACTACAAGAATCGGTAAAGAAGAATTAAGATTTTTTAAATTCAAAGCTAAGGTCATACCTGCAAAACCTGCTCCAACTATTACTATTGGTTTTTGTATTGATTTCATCAGCGAAATATTATTATGCGTAAATGTATTATTAAACTAAACGAATAATTTTCAAATTGAGCGAAATAACATTAAACTCAAAACCAAATTGAAGAATGATTGAAAACATCCAAAAAAATATTGAACCTGAATTAATAAATAAATATAATCAGGAGCTGATAGATATGAAGCCTCAAGAAATTCTTTCATGGGGTTATGAAAAGTTTGACAATCAATTTGCTCTTACAACAAGTTTTGGAATACAGTCATCAGTCCTTTTAGATATGGTCAGTAAATTATGTCTGCAAAGAAAAATCAAAATATTTTGGATAGATACAGGTTACCTACCTCTAGAAACATACCAATATGCTGAAAAGCTTATTGAAGATTTAGCCTTAGAAGTAGAAGTTCTGCAAAGTGAATTATCTCCAGCAAGAATGGAGGCTATATACGGAAAACTTTGGGAAACAAATAAAGTGAATGATTTAGATAAGTATCATGAATTAAGAAAGATAAAACCTTTAGAGAATGGTCTAGAAAAATATAATATTGATTGCTGGGCAAGCGGGGTTAGAGCAGGCCAAACAAAAAACAGAAACAAAATGAGATACCTGGACAAAATTCGGGCAAGACTTTCTTTAAGGCCTTTATTAAATTGGACAAATAAAGACATTTTTTATTATATGAAAGAGTCTAATTTACCTTCTCATCCACTTTTTAGCAAAGGTTACTCTACTGTAGGCGATTGGCATTCCAGCACTCCTGATGGTATCCAAACAAAAGGCAGGGATACACGATTTGGAGGAATTAAACAAGAATGTGGAATACATACAAATAAATGAATTGATCATAAAAAAATGGTCTCAAATATAAATTTTTTGTTAGTGGGCAATAGTAGGCTTCACTGGGCTAACTATTCTCAAAATCAATCTAAATTCTTCCATACCAAAAAAGAACAAAAGGTTCCAGAAGACGTAGATGTCAATCAATTAATTTGGGCTTCTGTAGGAAAATTTCCTAATTTTTCACTGAACGAAGAAAATGAAATAAAAACCAAAGATATTCAGTTATCAAATCTCCCTGATTATTTTGGAATTGATAGAGCTCTTGCTTGTCTCGCAGCTCTAAACACTATTGAAAACCCTTTTAAAAAAGATTTACTAATTGCAGATTTTGGAACAATATTATCAATAACAAAATTAAATTCAAATGGGTCGATTTTGGGAGGTCAACTTATTCCAGGTTTTCTAACACAACTAAAATCAATGGAACAAAACACAAAAAATCTTAAAGTTCCAAAAAAATTTGAAATACCTACAAAAGATTTTTTAATTAATACAGAGGACGCAATTTTAAAAGGAGTAATCAATTCCCTTACTAGTGTTATTAAGAGTTCATTTAATCCCTTAAAGGATATCTTAATAACTTGTGGAGGAGACTCTCAATTCCTTACAAAATCTCTTGAAACAAATAAAAAAAATATAATAAATGCTCCTAATTTGGTTATGGAGGGAATGATCATACACTACCTATCTCTCAAATAGTTAGTTAATTTAATCCAAGATCCGCAATAATATGATCAGCCATTATTGCTGCTTTTACCTTTAAGTAAATTTTCTCGATATTGCCATTAGTATCAATTAAAAATGTATTTCTCATCATTCCCATATACTCTTTTCCCATGAATTTCTTAAGTCCATAGCTATCGTAATCAGAAGAAACTTTATAAGGTTCAGGATCAGTTAAAAGAATAAAGGGTAAATTAAATTTTTCTATAAACTTCCTATGTGAAAGGGCATTATCTTTACTGATACCAAGAACAACAATATTATTTTTTTGGAGTAGATCCCAATTCTCTTTAAAATTACAGGCTTCTTTAGTACATCCGGGAGTATTATCTTTTGGATAAAAATATAGTATTATTCTTTTACCTTTAAAATCACTAAGAGACACTTCTTTCTCAAAAGAATCTTTTAATTTAAATTCTGGTGCTTTGTCGCCAACCTTAAGAGCCATTGAAATTATTAAATGAGTATGAATATAAAATACCAAAAATTTGGTTTTATGAGATTAAAGGTGTAAAAGATGTCGCAACGGTAGAAGAAATTAAAACTGCAAAAAATCTATCAAGTTCAAGATCAAATATTTTTTTAGAAACAAGAGCTTATTTAAGACAATCACTTTCAACACTCTTTGATTTAGATCCCCTAGAAATTCCGATTAATGCTCATCCTGGAAAACCTCCAAGTTTACCATCTGGCATGGGAAATATAAGTTTAAGTCATTGTAAAGATGCCATTACTATAGTCTGGCATAAAAACAAAATAGGGATTGATATTGAGAGAACAGATAGAGATTTTAACTATGTAAAATTTGCAGAAAAATATTTTTTTCATACCAACAAATCAATCTATGATAATTACATAACAAAAAATATGATATTAAATCAATGGTGTGCTGTTGAAGCGGCTATAAAGTGGGATCATGGAAAATTGGCTAAAGACATAAACCATTGGCACTATTTTGAAAAGCAAAAAGAGTTAATACACATAAAGAAAAATATACATTTAAATTATTCACAGATTAATTTCCATAATTGGACTATTGCTTTAGCCTATAAAGAAAAAACTACTTTTAATCCTGAGATTATTTGTTGTTCAAAAAATTTTTAAATTTCTTTTCTTCTAAGCAGTTCTTCATATTTGATTTTCTCCCATCCATTATTGTTTGGTTCCCATATTTTTAAACCTTTTGCAGATTTAGGAAGATATTCTTGTGAGACCCAATTGTGTGGATAATTATGAGGATTTACATAACTTTTAGAATTATTTTTTAAATGACTTGGCACTTCAAAAGCATTGATAGATTTTATTTTCTCAACTGCTTTAAAAATGCCTTTTGTACTATTACTTTTTGGAGATATAGCTAGATATAAAGAAGCTTGAGATAAAAAATATAATCCTTCTGGAAAACCAACCCTATCAAAAGCATTACAACATGACTGTACAACAACTATGGCACTAGGATCAGCAATCCCAATATCTTCACTAGCAGATATAAGTAGTCTTCTAAAAATGAAATTAGGATCTTCACCAGCCTCTAGCATATTGGCTAGCCAAAATAAAGTTGCATCTGGATCAGAACCTCTAATGGACTTAATGAATGCACTTATAATATCGTAATGATTTTGACCATTTTTATCGTAAACAATATTTTTCTTTTGAATTGCATCTTCAGCTATTGAAAGATTAATCATTATTTCTTTAGCATCATTTTCAGGAGTTGTTTCTGTAGCCATCTCTAAAGCGTTAATTAATGTTCTTGCATCACCGCCAGAAAAATTAATTAAATGACTTATTGCATCCGGGGTTAAATAAACCTTTTTTGAATCTTTTTGTTTTGAATAGTAAGTTATAACTTTTTGTATTATCTTCTTCAAATCATTTTCACCCAAAGGAAGTAATGTAAAAATACGAGACCTACTAACAAGAGCTTTATTAACGGCAAAGAAGGGGTTCTCAGTTGTAGCACCAATAAAAGTTATAATTCCATTCTCTATTGAAGGTAATAAAGCATCCTGTTGCACAGATGTAAATCTATGAACCTCATCGATAAATAAAATTGTTTTTCTTTTAGAATTTTTCAATCTTTCTTTTGCATCAGAGATTGCATTTCTTAATTCTTTAACACTGGTTAATACTGCATTCAATTTAATTAATTTTGACCGCGTATTAAAAGAAATAATTTCAATTAGAGTAGTTTTTCCAACACCAGGGGGACCAGAAAAAATGCAATTACTAATTTTATCTTTTAAGATCGCACTCCTTAAAAGCGAATTCTCATTTAAGATTGATTGTTGGCCAAAAAAGTCATCTAAATTCTTTGGTCTCAATTTATCTGCCAAAGGAGCATTATTTTCTATTTGAGAAAAATCAGTAAATAAATTTTCTGAATGCATATTAGTTAAATCAAAAAATCATTACTTTAAAGTTTATGTAATTACTGTAGGAGTTTCCATTTGAGTAAGTTTTGAAATATTTAATAAAGCATCTAAATCATTTATAAGAGGTTTCAAAGCGACCTGAGGATTTAACAAAAGATTCTGTTGAGGATTGAAAAATTTCTCAAAGTAAAGTCTTAATGTTGCACCCTTAGTCCCAGTTCCAGAAAGGCGCACAATTACTCTAGAATTATCATCAAGAACCAGTCTTAATCCTTGATTTTCACTTATGGAATTATCAACGGGATCTAAATATGAAAAGTTATCTGCAACTTTAACTAAATGGCCAGCAAAACTACTTCCTTTTAAATTTTTGATCATAGCAGTAAGATTACCAAAGATTTGATTAGCAATATTTGAGGGAATTGCCTCATAATCATGTCTTGAATAATAATTCCTACCAAATTGTTTCCAATGATTCTGCATCAAATCACTTACCGAACACTTTTTCTCAGCTAAAACTTGTAACCAATACAAAACAGCCCATAATCCATCTTTCTCTCGTACATGATTACTACCTGTTCCGAAACTTTCTTCTCCACATAAAGTAATTAAATTAGAATCTAAAAGATTTCCAAAAAACTTCCAGCCAGTTGGTGTCTCAAAACAAGGTATATTTAATGCTCGAGCAACATTATCAACCGCTGAACTGGTTGGCATGGATCTTGCCACACCTGTAATACCATCTTTATAACCAGGGACACATTTGGTATTAGCGGTAATAACTGCAAGGCTATCACTAGGATTTACAAAACATGCATTTCCTAAAATCATATTTCTATCTCCATCTCCATCGCAAGCAGCACCAAAACTATAAGATTTTTTATTTAATAACAAATCAGCTAAGTGGGATGCGTAAGTAAGATTAGGATCAGGATGTAAACCTCCAAAATCTTTTAACGGATTGCCATTCATGACACAATCATGAGCAAGACCCATTTTTTCAACAAAAATATTTTTTGCATACGGACCTGTAACCGCATTCATTGCATCAAAGATTAACGAAAAGTCTTTTTTTAAAAAATCGCTAATTTGATCAAAATCAAAAATTTTTTCCATCAAATTAGAATAATCTTTTAATCCATCAATAATTTCTAAGGTAGTTTCACCGTAAGAATAAGTCCCATATTCACTAAAATCAGGTAATTGAATTTTACAAATTTTATAACTAGTTAGTAATTGTGAAGCCTTGAAAATCTTATTGGTAATTATCTCAGGTGCTGGGCCACCATTAGATATATTCAATTTCACTCCAAAATCACCATCAATCCCACCAGGATTATGGCTTGCAGAAAGAATAATTCCACCAATAGCGTTTTCTTTTCTAATTAAATGTGATGTAGCAGGAGTAGATAATAAACCATGTTTTGGAACAATAACCTTTTGAACTTTATGAGCAACGCATATTTGGACAATTTTTTCTATTGCTTCAATATTGCCATATCTGCCATCACCGCCAACTACTAATGTTGAACATTTTAAATCCTCCAATGATTGTAAGATTGCTTCAATAAAAATTTCTAGATAATGATCTTCCTGAAACTTTAAAGTACTTTTTCTTAAACCAGAAGTTCCTGGTTTTTGATCTAAAAAAGGAGAATTTATATTAATTACATCAACTTGAGTCATATTTTTAAGAAACTTTCAAAAAATCTAACTAAATTAATGAGGCATTTCGGAAGTTCTTAACATAGCGATAAACCATAATGAAGAAATTAATAGTGCACTAAGAATTCCATAATTAACACCAAATTTAGAAATTGTAATTGGCACTATTAGTGGAAACGTTAATGCTCCAAACAAGGGCGTAAAAGCTACAATTTTTTTCAGCATTAATTTAATTTATTAAAACCATTCTGTCTCGGCATTATCTTTTTCATTAGTATCGTCAAGTGGTGTAGTTCTATCAAATTTTATTGATATACTTTTTTCTTGCTTCCCGGAAGCATCAACAGCTTTAATATCATATTTTTGAGTCCCGTCTCTGAATGGAACTTGAATTTTAAAGGTGCCATCAGCTGCAAGAGGTACATCTTCTCCACCTATTGTCAGTTTTGCAGAAGGTTCTGTAGCTCCGTAAACAATTAATTCAGCATCAGCAACGAGCCAAAAAGATCTATTTTTAACAACTCCACTTCCAGAATCGTTTAAACCTGATGACCATTTACCAGCCCCTGAATCTGTCAGATTATCATTAGATTTTGTTGAATTTAAATTTTCCATAAACTCTTCAGAACCAACTTTTCTTCTGAGAGGAATGTTAGTTGCTGCTTGATATAACCTTTCATGCATACCATTTTGTTCTGAAATATCAATATTTGAACTATCTGAGAATGACTCAGAAGTAGAATCCAAATTAAAAGGTACAAATTTGTCTAGAATTTGTTCAGAAGGATGAGACCCAGGAACATGACTAACCGAAGAAAACGCCAATGACATCCAGTTAAAACCGTATTTATAACCTAATTCAACTTTATAGTCTCTATCTGCAAGTGGGATTGGCAAGTACCATTCAGTACTATAACTATCAACTGTTATCTCTCTTAATGTTCCTTGGTTTAAGTTACTTCCTTCATAACCAGATGCATCAAATAATCGTAAACACAATTTATTAGCTCCCAGGGATTGAGCTTTTTCTCGATCAACATCAGAAATTTGCCAGAAAACATACGCCCAATCTGGATCTCGAGGTAGGAATACTACATTTGTTTTAACTGCTTCACTGGTTTTAGGGGTATTAGATTCAAAAGTTTCTGCAAAGTCTGTCTGTTGCGTTATGTTATTTACTTTCTTAGAAGATTTTTCTTGATATTTAAGTATTAAATCCACTAAAGTAGCTTTTGTTTTCCGGCTGTAAAGCGGTACCGATAATTTACTTGCTTCTTGACGTAATTGTCTGAGGGTAAGTGAGAGTAATTGATCTTTATTCATGATCCCTTCAGGCACTTTTAAATCTCCACTTTTGTTTGGGATCAGTATGTTCTTTTTTTTTGGAAATTGTGTGTCTTTTTGCCCTGTCGTCAGGATCCTCTGACTACTCAAACATTCTCGAAATTAATATTTATCGTCAAAACAATTGGTATCAATGAAATTAATTGATTTTTAGATTTTTTTAAGTGTAAATTAATTTTCTTTTTTTTTAAATTTTATTACCTGAATTTGTTAACGACTCAACAAAAATATATTTTTTCTTCGGGATCAATTTGAAGGGGCTCTAACTTTGTTCAACTAGAAGTACTAGATCCCCAATCTCTAAATCATTAATATTTTTACCTATTTTTGTTGAAAAAGTACTTAATTTTTTTGAAGTAGATTCTAATTGATGATAAAAGAGATCACTAAATTTTTTATCATCAAATTTTTTGGATTGATTATCACACCATTCTCTAAGGGGATTTTTATTTTGATATACAAAACTATTGTCTTTATTGATAACTTTTAAAATCTGGAGGCAATGAGCAAGTATTCTTACATGATGTTTCTGCATTATTGGTAAGTCTAGATTATCAATTTCCTTAATTGTTTGAATATTTAAGGGGTTTGACAAGGGATCAAGATTATTAGACATTAATTTTTAGTTTTAATAAAGGAAAAAAAGTCAATATTGGGGATATCTTTCGTTAGAGTATATAAAGCTAATTGTAATAAGTTATTTTTGGATAACATGGTTAACGAAAATTTAGTTAAAGATGTAGTAAAGGAGCCTTATAAGTATGGTTTCGTTACAGATATTGAAACTGAAAAAATTTCAAAGGGGTTGAATGAAGACATAATTAGACTTATTTCACAAAAAAAAGAAGAGCCACAATACCTCCTTGATTTTAGATTAAAAGCTTTTAAAAAATGGCAAAAGATGGATGAACCCGATTGGGCGGGATTGGGATACGAACAAATCGATTATCAAGACATAATTTATTATTCTGCCCCAAAACAAAAAGAGAAAATTTCTAGTTTAGATGAAGTTGATCCCAAACTTCTTGAGACTTTCGACAAATTGGGTATACCTCTTACTGAGCAGAAAAAACTCACAAATGTGGCAGTAGATGCAGTCTTTGATAGTGTTTCTATAGCTACAACATTTAGAGAAGAACTAGCTGAACATGGGGTCATATTTTGTTCAATCAGTGAAGCAGTAAAAAATCACTCTAATTTAATTGAGAAATATTTAGGTACGGTAGTTCCAGCTAGTGATAATTATTTTGCAGCACTAAATTCTGCTGTTTTTAGTGATGGTTCTTTTGTTTATATCCCAAAAGGTGTTACATGCCCTATGGACCTATCTTCCTACTTTAGAATTAATAGTGGAGATTCTGGACAATTCGAGAGAACACTAATCATTGCTGAAGAATCTAGTTCTGTAAGTTACCTAGAAGGCTGTACAGCACCAATGTTTGATACAAATACGCTACATGCCGCAGTTGTGGAACTCATAGCCCTTGACGATGCCTCAATAAAATATTCAACTGTCCAAAATTGGTATGCTGGTGATGAGGAAGGTGTTGGCGGAATTTTTAATTTTGTCACCAAGAGAGGCAAATGTTTAGGTAAGAGAAGTAAAATTAGCTGGTCTCAAGTTGAAACAGGGTCTTCAATTACATGGAAATATCCTAGCTGTCTCCTTTTAGGGGAAGAATCTGTAGGGGAATTTTATTCAGTAGCACTGACCAATAATCTTCAGCAAGCAGATACCGGCACAAAAATGATCCATATTGGACCCAAAACCAAATCAACTATTGTTAGCAAAGGTATAAGTGCGGGTAATTCAATCAATAGCTATAGAGGCCTTGTCAAAATGGGGACAAAAGCAGCAGGATCAAGAAATTACAGTCAATGTGATTCAATGTTAATAGGTGATCAAGCTTCTGCAAATACATTCCCATATATCAAATCTCAACAACCCAATTCTGAAATTGAGCATGAAGCAAGCACATGTAGAATCTCTGAAGATCAACTTTTTTATCTCCAAAGCAGAGGTATAGAATTTGAGGAGGCGGTATCTATGATGGTCAGTGGTTTCTGCAGAGATGTATTTAATCAATTACCTATGGAATTTGCTGCTGAAGCTGATAAGTTACTCGCACTTAAACTCGAGGGATCAGTAGGTTAATTAGTCAATTTCTAAACTGATATGCAAACTAAAATGAGAGAATCAGATCCAATATTAGAAGTTGAAAATCTTTTTGCATCTACTGAAAATCTTCCAATTTTGAAGGGTGTTTCGCTAACTGTCTATCCTGGAGAAATCCATGCCATCATGGGAAGAAATGGATGTGGCAAAAGTACTCTCTCGAAAATCATTGCAGGACACCCCTCTTATAATATTACAAATGGCGACATAAAATTTTCAGGTGAAAATATCAACTCTTTAGAACCCGAAGAAAGAGCTCAATCAGGAATTTTCCTTGGTTTCCAGTATCCAATAGAAATTCCAGGCGTAAGTAATCTTGAGTTTCTTAGAGTTTCAACGAATGCTAGAAGAAAATTCCTTAACAAAGAAGAATTGGATACGTTTGATTTTGAGGAATTAGTTAAAGAAAAATTAGAACTTGTGAAAATGGATCATGCATTCCTATCAAGGAGTGTAAATCAAGGATTTTCCGGCGGTGAAAAGAAAAGAAATGAAATTCTGCAAATGGCTTTACTTGAGCCCAAGATAGCAATATTAGATGAGACCGATTCTGGACTAGATATTGATGCTCTTAGAATAGTCGCATCAGGAATTAAAAAAATATCTAATGAACAAACTGGAATTATATTAATTACACACTACCAAAGATTGCTTGATGAAATTGAACCGACTTATGTGCACGTTATGGCAGATGGACAAATCATAAAAACAGGTGGGAGTGATCTTGCACTAGAACTTGAAAAAAAAGGTTATGAATGGACTGACAACTTTGTAAAAGAGACTTAAATAAATGGAAATAATTGAAAAAATAAAAACTAATCAATTAATTAATAATCAAACAGAAATACAAAAAATCTGTCTTCATAAACTACAATCAAGCCCCATCCCTAATCCTAAAAGTGAATTATGGAGACTTTCAAATAAATCAAAATTTTCAAACTTTTTAAACTACTCGGTTAATGAAAAGAATTCAAAATTTGATATACCCTATCCAGAAAATTCTCAGAATTCCATTCGATTAATAATTGGTGAGAATTGCAAAATTAAATTTATAAAAGAAAATTATTCAATACAGCAATTAAGTGAGGATGAATTAAATAAATATATCAAAGATCAGATAGCTTGTTTTGATCAAAATGAAAATTGGAGTGACCTACTAAATCTGTCTTTAAGTTCTAAAAAGAATTTCTTGGGATTAAAAATAAATGGATCAAAAATCCCTCCTATTGAAATTTTTAGTCATGCATCAAGTAATTCCTTAAACGCAAAAACATTGGTAATAATTTTAGAAAAGAATTGCGATATTGAATTATTACAGGTAAATCTTGGAAAAGAAAACTCTTCATTATCTCAGTCAACGTTTTTTGTATTAGAAGAAAATAGTTCCGTAAATCATGGCGTTGTTTCTTACGGTAAAAACAAATCAAATTTAATAAATTCTCTCAATGTAATTCAAGAAAAAAATAGCTCATACAACTTAGGTTCCTTACATTTCAAATTCAATTATGCAAGATTTGAAATTAGAATTAAACAATCTGCTGGAAACGCTAAAACCAATATCAAAGGTATGCAAATAACAAAAAAAGATGAACAAATTTCTACGTATACAAAAATAGAATTTAATGGTCCAAATGGATTTCTAGATCAAATCAACAAATCACTTGCTGACGATAAATCACATGCAATATTTGAAGGTTCAATAATAGTACCGAAAATTGCCCAGAAAACTGATGCTTCCCAATTAAGCAGAAATTTACTTTTATCAAATTATGCACAAATAGATACCAAACCTCAATTAGAAATAATTGCTGATGATGTTAAATGCAAACATGGAGCTACAATTGCGCAACTTAATGAAGAGGAACTTTTTTATATGAGAACAAGAGGGATCACATTACTAGAAGCAAGTAAACTACAATTAAGTTCTTACTTTCAAGAAATAATTTCATTTATTCCCGTTTCAAAAGATAAATGGGATTTGCTTGATAAACTTTTAAATGAGAATTAATGGAAACGATTCAAAATTTCCCTGCAATAACTAAGAAAGATTTTCCTCTTTTAAATAAGAATTTAAAAAGTCATGAGCAAATCATTTATTTAGACCATGCTGCAACTACCCAAAAACCAATACAAGTTTTAAGAAAAATTGATGATTTTTATAGAAACTTTAATGCCAATGTACATAGAGGCGCGCATCAATTAAGTGCTAAAGCAACAGAAGAATTTGAGAATGCAAGATATTTAATTAGTAAATATATAAAAGCGTATTCAGCAAAAGAAATTATATTCACAAGAAATGCTACTGAAGCAATCAATCTAGCGGCTAGAACATGGGGCGAATCCTCGTTAAGAGAAAACGATGAAATTCTCTTGTCAATAATGGAGCATCATAGCAATATTGTTCCATGGCAAATGGTTGCAGCAAAAAATAAATGCAAATTAAAATTTATAGGTTTAGATAAATATGGGAAATTAGATATGGACGACTTTAAATCAAAACTAACATCAAGAACTAAGCTTGTTAGTCTCGTACACGTTAGTAATACTTTGGGTTGCTGTAATCCAATCAAAGAGATAACTAAATTAGCTAAACAAAAAGGATCTTTAGTATTAATAGATGCATGTCAAAGTTTGGCACATCAAAAACTGGATGTAAGTGACCTCGATATAGATTTTTTAGCGGGATCAGGACATAAACTTTGTGGTCCTACAGGTATTGGTTTCCTCTGGTCAAGAGAAGAAATCCTAGAAAAAATTCCTCCTCTCTTTGGAGGTGGCGAAATGATTCAAGATGTTTTTGAAGAGACAAGTACCTGGGCAGAGCTACCACATAAATTTGAAGCTGGAACTCCAGCCATTGCAGAAGCAATAGGTCTATCAGAAGCAATTAATTATATAAACACCATTGGATTAAATGAAATTCATGAATATGAAAAGACTATTACTAAATATTTATTTAAAAAATTAAATCAAATCAAAAATATTGAAATTATAGGTCCACCGCCAGAGATAGATCCAGACAGAGCATCACTTGCCACTTTTTATATAAAAAATATTCATTCAAACGATATTGCTGAAATTCTTGATGCAAAAGGAATTTGTATCAGAAGCGGGCATCATTGCTGTCAACCTCTTCACAGATATATTGGAATTAAATCAACGGCTAGAATTAGTATGAATTTCACAACTAATAAGGAAGAAATTGATATATTTCTAGAAAAATTAAAAGATACTATTGATTTTCTAAAAACCAATTCTTAAATTTTCAAAGCATTTTTTAAAAATTCCTGAGATTTTTGCATCACCACTGCTTTATTTTCAATATTTTTAAACCCATGCCCTTCATTTTCAAAAAACATAACTTCTGAATATTTATTATTCTGAAGCAAAATTTCTTGAATTTTCAAAGTTTGTTTATATGAAATAACTGTATCTTTTTTTCCATGAAACAATAAGATAGGTTTTTTTATTTTATTAATATGATTTATTGGCGATCTATTTATATAGTCATCATGATTATTTTCATAATTTCCTACCAAAGAATTTAAATAATCTTTTTCAAACCTATGCGTGTTGTAATGCATATCCTTCAAATCAATAACAGGATATTTACAAATTGCAGCTGTAAATATAGACCCATATAATAAACAGTTCAGGGCAGTTAAACCACCAGCACTATTACCAAAAATTACCACTTTCGCACTATCAACTAGATCTGATTTGATTAATTCAAGAGCTAGTGCTTTGCAATCATAAGAATCAACAATACCCCACTTGTGATTCAATCTATCTCTGTATGCTTTACCAAATCCTGATGATCCTCCATAATTGACTTCAGCAACAAAAAATCCCTTCGACGACCAATATTGAACTTCAGAATTATAAGATCCATCAAAGCATGAAGTTGGCCCGCTATGAGCTCTAACAAGAAGTGGGGGCTTTTTGAAATTATCAACAAGCGGTCTATAAAGAAAAGAATGAGTAATTTTATCTTCGAAACCTCTAAACCAAAATGTTTCAGGTTTTGAACAATCTTTTATGTGGTTGATATATGTATAATCAGAAAAATTTGATA
Organism: uncultured Prochlorococcus sp.; assembly: GCA_902626435.1. Lineage (GTDB taxonomy): Bacteria > Cyanobacteriota > Cyanobacteriia > PCC-6307 > Cyanobiaceae > Prochlorococcus_A. The sequence continues at coordinate 36,661 of CACOFO010000004.1, read as the reverse complement.
AAACTTTTTTTGCAAAATCAATTTCAATAATGCTTCCAAAAAAATCAGATCCATAACCTTTTAAAAGAACTTTCTTCCTAACAACACTGAAATCACTTACTGCAGTAAAAGGAGTAGAAAATTCTTTTACAAATTTAAGATCTTTATATTGTTCAAATATTAAACTATTTTCTTTTTTTGCTAAACAAAATAAATTTTTGAGATTTCCTGAAAAAAATTTAACTCCAGAGACCCATTGCGGTAATCCATATTCAACCGCATTTTTTTTTACTCTTTTCTTTATAAAAATACTCTCAATTTCTCTAACCTCTAAAAATAATAAGTTCCACCATCCAGAACTATCTTCAGAACATACTAAAATTTTTTCACTTATCCAATGAGGTTGAAAAAAAGAAACTTTTTTATTTTTATTAATATTTTTATGCGAAAATTTTTTTATTTTCTTTAATTCACCGAAAAGATCAATTTCAGCAAAAAAAAGATCGTTTTTTTCCCAAGGCATATATGGGGTATCCCACTCTATCCAAGAAAGTAAATTAATTGAAGAATTAGAAGATAAATCTCCAGCAAAATTATTAAATTTTTTAAGTATTTTAAGGTCTTGATTTATTTTCTTTATATTGAGAGAGTAAAGATAATCATTGTTATTTATTTCAATTAAACCAATTAATGTAGAATTATTCGCGAGGCAAAAACATCCATCAAAATTACCCTCTATTGAATTCGTTAATTTATTTATATTTCCTTTTGGCAAAATATAATTATCGGTATCTTCAAGAATATTAATTTGAAAAACTTGACTCCATAATGATTTAGATAATTGATCAATCCAAACGAGATATATATTTTCACCATATTCAAAACATTTATATGACATGCCTCCATATCCATGAAAGAAGTTTTTTATATAAAATTTCTCTCCCGTTAAATTTTGAGGTCGCGATTTTTTTTTATTAAAAGGTCTTACAAAAATTGCATTAATTCTCTCCTTTTCTGTATTTACTGGTTCAATCCAAAAAATTAAATTTTTTACAAGTAAAAGCTCTTTATGAGAATTCTTCAATTTATTGAGATCTTCAATTTTATATGAAATGTGATTTTTCATTGAACTTATAGCATTCAAAGTTTCAAAATAATGTTATTATTTTTATAGTTTAACCCTCAATTACTGCAATAAATAGTGGCAAATCATTTTTCACATCTAGCAAGAAAATCAAGGAATAATGTTTCTACTACTAAAGTTGCAAAAGAGGCTGTTGATAATCCACCTTTAGAAATATATAAACTTGGAAGCAATACTTTAAGAACTACCGCTAAAAGAATAAGTAAAGTGGATATCGATACAAGAAAACTTGCAAGAGAAATGCTTCAGAGCATGTATTCTGCGAAAGGGATAGGCCTAGCTGCTCCTCAGGTAGGAATAAGTAAAGAACTGTTAGTGATCGATATAAATTTTGAAGATTCTGCAGCAGAGCCTCTCATTTTAATTAATCCAGAAATAACTGCTTTTGGATCTACACTTAACTCTTATGAAGAGGGTTGCTTGAGCATTCCAGGTGTTTACTTAAATGTCATTAGACCATCTACCATAAAATTAAAGTTTAGAGATGAAATGGGAAGACCAAGAAAAATGAATGCTGATGGACTCTTGGCCAGATGTATTCAGCATGAGGTTGACCATTTAAGAGGCGTGCTTTTCGTGGATAGAGTAACTTCAAAAGAAGACCTCAAAAAAGAACTTACGAAAGAAGGTTATAAAATGAAAGATGTTATCCCGATGAATTAATTAATTTACAAATCTTTAATGAGCGAAACAACTATTTTTTCCAAAATAATAAATGGTGAAATTCCATGCGATAAGCTTTATGAAGATGAGTTTTGTATTGCCTTTAATGATATTCAGGCTCAAGCTCCAGTACATTTTTTAGTGATTCCTAAAAAGCCAATTATCAGTTTATTGGAATGTAATGTAGAAGAATCAAATTTATTAGGTCATTTACTCTTTGTAGGTAGCAAAATAGCTAAATCAAAAAATTTAACTAATTGGAGAACAGTAATCAATACAGGAGCAGAATCAGGTCAAACAGTCTTTCATTTACATATTCATTTTTTATCTGGAAGAAAAATGAATTGGCCCCCAGGTTAAAACTCTCGAAAGAAATGTTTATTGGCTATAAATAAGTAAAAAGCAAAATGAATACACCAGACTCCATAAATACAGAATCAAAAAATTTATTAAATTTAATCTCAAAAAATTGGGAAGATTTAGATAATCCACTCAAAAATAAGTTAATAAAGATTTGGAGCGTTTTAACTTATAAATGGCAATTACAAATTTTATTTAATTTACCTTTTCTATTATGGTGGGCAATAGATAAATCTTTTCCAAAGGTACATGAGTTTGATACAACAATCTTGAATTACCTAAATTTACCTGATTGGGCACTTTCGTTTATTGGATTTGGTCAATAGAATTTTAAAAGATTTAACTTATTTTATAAAATTTGTTGAGTAATGAATAAAGCCGTTAAAAATAAATCAAAAATATTGAACCAATTACAAAAATTAAGGAAACTATCCCAGCCATTTTTTCTCCCCATTGATCAATGTAATGGATTTCAATTTATATGGCTTTTGGTATCTCTTTTATTTTGCGTTGGTGGAGTAGTACTTGTAGGTCTTACAGGAATAATCAGTTTTTTTGAAAGCTTTCAACCAATTTTTCTTGAGAAGTATTTCGGCGGAGTAGTAAATACTGTTAATTCAATTTGGGCTGGTAGCTGGGGATTGCTTTTTTCTGCCTTATTTTTAATTGGGTCAGGAAGCTTTTTTAGCTTAAGACGGCAACTAAAAAACCGTAGATGGTTACATTGGTTATTCCTCGCGATAATTGTTTTAATGCTTTTAGCCGTAAACGGAATAAACGCAGGAATAGGATTTATAGCAAGAGATTTAACAAATGCTTTAGTAGAAAAACAAGAAGATGGATTTTATAGGATTTTGGGGATTTACGCATGTTGTTTTGCTGTTGCTCTACCAATACGTGTTTCTCAAATATTTTTCACATATAAATTAGGAATCATTTGGAGAGAATGGCTTTCAAAAAGTTTAGTTAAGGATTATATGACTAATAAAGCATATTACCAATTAAATCCCAATGATGAAGAACAAACTGATGTAGATAATCCTGATCAAAGAATAACAGATGATACCCGAGCATTTACTGGACAAAGTCTATCTTTTACATTAGGTATTTTTGATGCACTACTAACATTTTCGCTTAATATTCTGATTTTATGGAGTATCAGCACAACACTTACTTTTTCTTTATTTGGTTACGCTGCATTTGCAACTTCTATCCTTTTAATTGCCGGTAAAAATCTTGTAAAGATAGACTTCGATCAACTTAGATACGAAGCAGATTTCCGATATGGTTTAGTACATATTAGAGATAATGCGGAATCAATAGCCTTTTACTCTGGAGAGAACCCTGAGCGAAGTGAAACTGAAAGGCGATTAGGAGAAGTAGTGAGAAATTTTAATTTACTAATCATATGGAGAGTAATAATTGACGTCATGAGAAGATCTATTAATTATGCTGGAAATTTCTTTCCATACTTAATAATGGCAATCCCATACTTTAAAGGGGATATTGATTATGGGCGCTTTATTCAGGCAAGTTTTGCATTTGGAATGGTCGAAGGTTCATTATTTTTCATTGTTAATCAAATAGAAGAACTTGCAAAATTTACTGCTGGGATCGGCAGATTAGAGGGATTCCAATCAAAAGTCGAATCTATTAGTCAAACTAGCCCTACAAGCAATCAAAACGTTATTTCAGATTTTCCCTCAATTTTGATTAACAATGCTGACCTTTGCCCACCAGGATCAAATAAAACAATAATTAAGGATTTAAATTTAAGCATCGATAATAATCAATCGCTTTTGGTTGTTGGACCTTCTGGGTGTGGAAAAACATCTTTACTAAGAATGATTAGTGGTTTATGGGAACCAGACAATGGAGTTATAAAAAAACCAAAAATTGGGGAGTTATTATTCATACCTCAAAAGCCTTATATGTTACTAGGTTCTTTAAGGGAACAATTATGTTATCCCACAGAAGTCAAGAAATTTAGTGATGAACATCTTACTTCTGTACTTCATGAAGTAAATTTAAAAACCTTGGTGGACCGGTATCCTAATCTTGATATCAAACAAGATTGGCCACGAATTCTTTCTCTAGGTGAGCAACAAAGATTAGCTTTTGCAAGACTGCTACTAAATTCTCCAAGATTTGCAGTACTTGATGAAGCAACAAGTGCTTTAGATATTGACACCGAAAAAAAATTATATAGTTTACTAAAGGAACGAGAACTTTCTCTGATCAGTGTTGGACATAGACCAAGTTTGAAAGATTTTCATGAAAATATTTTAGAATTAAATGGTCAAGGAGACTGGAAATTAGTGACTTCTGATAAGTATAATTTTAAGGATTAGCAAAAAAAATGAATTCTAAAGAAGAACAAACTAACTCAGAAATAACAAATTTAGAGAATGAGAATTTTATAGAACAACAGAAAGATGTAAATTACATCAATGAACAAACTGAAGACAATAATATAGATAAAAAATCAACTGATATGGAAGATGAATACAAATTCGGGTGGAGTAGTTATTCTGAAATAACTAATGGAAGATTTGCAATGATCGGATTTCTGGCCATAATACTAATTGAATTATTCAGTCAACAATCGTTTTTGAAATGGGCAGGAATCGCATAATTAATCATCAAATCTAGAGCTGTTATCTCTAGGTTTCTTTTTGTTTGTACCAACGGTATATCTACCATTTTGACTTTTAGAGCTTGATCTAGCTGATGAACTTACTCTACGAGCGTCGCGAGTTGTTTTTACTTGATTAGTATCTTTAAATGAAGCATCTTCTACTTGAGCTGTCGAAATTTGCTGCCTGACAGAAGATCTTGTGGGTTTGTTGCTTAGTGGAGAAGAATTAACAGGCGAAGAAATATTATTATCTTGTCTAGACACTGTACGATTCATTCTAGGTCTTGATCCTGTTTTAACTGAATTACGAGATAAGTTGCGTCTCTCACCAAAGTTATTTCTTTCTGATTGATTACTATTTTTATCTTCAGAAGTCTGTCTTCTTCTTCTCCTTATAGGTTCCTCATTTTCAAACTGACCTGCTTCTCTTGTCGATAGCCTGCTTCTGCTTGCAGCCGCAGAAGGTATAGCTCTTGAAACATTCCTCCTCCGAGATCTCCCCTCCATATAGTCTTCTTCAAATTCATCTTCTTGAGGTTTAAATCTTCTTGATGGTCTTTCAGCATCTTCAAACCTATCATAATCTTCATTAAATCGACCTCTAGAATTTCTGGGTGCATCAGAAATAGGATCATCATCAAAATAAGATGACCTTCTAGCTTGATCAGTAGCAACTCCCCTCAATCGCACGCTTTCATATGCAAAAAAGACTGTGGTTCCTGCTAACAAAAACTGACCAAACTGAAGGATGGGATCTAACCTCCAGCCTTGAAAAAATAATATTCCCCCGCACAAAAGCCCTATAGCTGCGAAGAAAACATCATAATCTCTCGCTAATGCAGGTTTAAAAGACCTCAAAAAATAAAGGCCTCCCCCACATACCGCTAGGACAATACCAACAATACTGGCCCAATTGAGACTAGCATTGACCACATTCTTTCTCCAAAATATTATTTTAAAAGGGTTATTTAAATCCCTTATATATATAGTGTACTTAAAACTTCTACAAAAACTAGCGTCTTCCAGTAGAAGTACGATCGAGGGAATCTTTCTGACTGACAAAAATCAAAAATGCAGTGGCTGGAATAACGATAAGTAAAGCAGCGGCAATAAAACTACCTATCATTCCAACTGCGGAATTATTTGCAACTTCAGCAGAAAGATCTGCAGCTAGTAATAAATTTGAGATTTGAAGCACTTTTTAGATATTAAATTCTCAATTTATAATAAGAATTAAATACGTTTCAATGGGTTATTTATTAAGATGAGTTAAATAATTGTGATTTCCTTGATTGTAAACTCTCTTAAAATTTTAGATGTTATTTTAGGAATTTCTCTTTCATATCTAACTATAGTTTTTCTAATAAGATTAATTCTTACTTGGTACCCAAAAATTGATTTAAGTAAAGGTTTATGGTTATTAATTTCAATACCATCGAGCTCTATTCTTAATTTAACAAGAAAGTTAATTCCTCCTATTGGAGGAGTTGATGTTGGACCAGTTATTTGGATTGGAATTATAAGCTTTTTAAGAGAAATTTTAGTCGGTCAGCAAGGGCTTATCAAACTTGCATTGCACACACATAATTCATAGAAATCATTTAATTATTTCTCAGTAATTTGGCAATAATTCTTCTTCTACATATTTAGTATGTATTTTACCTTCCTTAAATTTAGATTTATTTAGTAAGGATAGATGAAAGTTAATTGTAGTAGGTATACCAGTTACTGCGCATTCATTTAAAGCCCTATTCATACGTTTAATTGCTGTATTACGATCTTTCCCCCAGACTATTAATTTTCCTATTAACGAGTCATAAAAAGGAGGTATTTCATAGCCGGTATAAACATGGCTATCAACCCTTACACCAGGACCACCAGGAGGAAGCCACCCAGTTATTTTTCCAGGTGATGGTCGAAAATTGTGAGAAGGATCTTCAGCATTAATTCTACATTCAATGGCATGACCATTTAAATGGATATCATCCTGATTAAATTCCAAGTTTGCTCCGCTTGCGATTTTAATTTGCTCAGCTATTAAATCAACTCCAGTAACCATTTCAGTAACAGGATGTTCAACTTGAATCCTAGTATTCATTTCCATAAAATAAAAATTATTATCATCATCAACTAAAAATTCAACTGTTCCACCACCTTCGTAGCCGATACTTTTTGCAGCAGCAATAGCTGCATTTCCCATTTTTTTTCTTAGCCCAGTGTTAATTGCAGGACTAGGAGACTCTTCGAGTAACTTCTGATGCCTTCTTTGAACTGAGCAATCTCGTTCTCCTAAATGAACAACATTCCCGGACCTATCAGCTAAAATTTGAATTTCTACATGTCTTGGCTTCTTTATAAATTTCTCCATATATAAACCATCATTACCAAAAGCTGCTTCTGCTTCGCCTTGAGCTGCTTTAAACATTTTTTCGAGATTATCAGAGTTTTCAACCAACCTCATACCTCTTCCACCACCTCCAGCAGTCGCTTTAATAATTACCGGATAGCCAATATCATCTGCCAATTTATAAGCCTCATCAACATTTGATAACAAGCCTTTACTACCCGGTACTGTTGGAACTCCAACAGCTTCCATAGTTTCTTTAGCTGTAGATTTATCTCCCATAGATCTAATGGCTTTAGGAGATGGACCAATAAAAACTATGCCGTGATCGTTACACATCTCAGCAAATTTATCATTTTCAGCAAGAAATCCATAACCAGGATGTATAGCATCAACTCCTCTCGATGTAGCAGCAGCAAGTATATTTGGAATATTTAAATAACTCTTATTACTTAATGAATCTCCAACACAAACCGCTTCATCAGCAAGCTGAACATGTAATGCTTTTTTGTCTACAGTGCTAAAAACTGCAACGGTTGCAATACCTAGTTCTCTACAACTTCTGACAATTCGTAAAGCTATTTCTCCACGATTAGCAATTAAAACTTTTTCAACCATTATGAAAATTAAATTGAAGAAATGAAAATGACTTAAAATAAAAAATTCTTTGCCAAATTATTTAACAAAATTTTTTTTGTGATCAAAGGACATTTTTTACAATACAACCTAGAACGTTATATATGTATAAATATTTGTTTTATGCAATAGAAATATTGTTCATCATATTCAAAAATACTCTTTTAAAGCCAAATTCTGATTTCAGCCAATAATGTATGATATTTTAAAGGTTTAGGTATCCCCCGGTTGCTGAGAACCCTTTGCGGACGTGGCGGAATTGGTAGACGCGCACGTCTAAGGAGCGTGTGGCTTCGGCCTTGCGAGTTCAAGTCTCGCCGTCCGCATTTAATGTATTCTGGTTTAACTGCAATGAAAAAAAAATCAGTTGCAGTAGTTATAGTCTCCAATGGTCCTGGTGAATTAACTACATGGGTAAATCCTGTAGTGGATGAGCTTAACAAAATAAATAAATCATTTTCAGATGATGATAAAATCGATTTCACTCTTAGGTTAGTCCTTGTTCCATGCCCAAATTCCACTGGTAAAGAATTTTTAGTTGCAAATTCATGGAATAAATTCGAATTAATTACGAAATCCAAAAGTTTTTGGAAATTATTGATAAGGCCACATTCTTTTTCGAATTGGCCAAAAAAAGGGATAGTTATTTTCCTTGGTGGGGATCAATTTTGGAGCATTTTATTAGCTAAAAGATTAGGTTATTTAAATATCACATATGCTGAATGGGTTTCGCGATGGCCTCAATGGACCAACGAAATTGCTGCTATGAACGCAAAAGTAAAAGAGTTAATACCTAAAAAATACAAATATAAATGTAAAGTCATTGGCGATTTGATAGCGGATATCAAACTTAATAATGAAATATCATTGAAAAATAAAGAAAAACACTACATTGCATTGTTGCCTGGTTCTAAAAAAGCAAAGCTTTCTGTGGGAATTCCTTTCTTCTTAGAAGTTGCAGATCATATTGCTGAAGAAAATCAAAATATAAATTTTATAATTCCCATTGCTCCAACTACTGATAAAAGTGAATATTTATTTTTCCAAAGCAACAAAAATCCAATTGCTAAATACTACAGATCAAAAATCAAAACAATTAAAAAATTCAAAGACTCTCCTTTTGATTATGTAATTGAAACATCAAAAAATACAAAGATTTACCTAATTAAGAAACATCCTTGCTACGAAATATTAAAAGAATGTGATCTTGCAATTACAACTATAGGAGCAAATACTGCAGAATTAGCTGCAATTACTCTTCCAATGGTCGTTGTTCTACCAACTCAACATTTAAATATGATGAATGCATGGGATGGTATTTTTGGCGTAATTGGGAAAATTTCAGTAATAAACAGATTACTTACTTTTATATTTAAAAATTTTTATTTTAAAAAAAAGAAGTTTTTTGCTTGGCCAAATATTAAAGCTAAAAAAATGATTGTCCCTGAAAGGATAGGCAATATTTCGCCAAGGGAAATTGCAAGAGAAATATTATTTCTTATTCAAAATAGAGATCAATTAAAGAGTATTAGGGATAATCTAAGCAAAGAAAGAGGCGATAGTGGTGCGGCAAAAAAACTTGCTTCTATGATTGTTAATTCAATAAAAAAACTTTAACAATTACCAGGGATCATCAATTTCAAATTTTTCTGATTTATTTTTATCTTGAACTAAATTTTGTTCATCTAATGGTTCAATATCTAAAGTTTCAGTTGCATTTTGAATTGGTCTTTTCGACGCTAAATTAGTAGTTGATTGTTTCTTTTGCTTATAGTCAATATTATTCTTTTCATTTATTTGATTAAAACTATTTTGATTCTCGATCTGATCAGAATAATCATTATCCATATATAGCTTTTTTCTGTTATTTATTTGTTCTGAAGAACCCTTAATTTCAACATATTCAAGTTCATCTTCATAATCATCTTCATAATCATCTTGTTCAACAACTTCTTCATATTCCTCGATCAAATTGTTTTGCTGTTCTGATTCCGAACCTGAAAGTAACTGATTCTCAACAGGTACAAGATTTGCTGAGTATCCACTTGCTTCTCTTTCATCCCATGAAGAACCCCCTACTCCAAGTTTTTCAAGAAGTCCGCTACTTAGTTGCTTCAATTTCTCTTCAGCACCTTCATAAACAATAATCCTATCGGTACCACTACTTACAATTTCCTCAACAGGTATTTCCCAAGTACTTAAAACTCCCTCACCTAAAAGCGGAACACCAACAGCACCCATAACAAGAGATATCAAATCCCCAGTCTCAATATCAAAAGAAAAGCCAAGAACTCTTCCTAAAAGTTGTCCAGATTCTGTAATCACTTGACAATTAATTACCTTCCCATATCTTTCTGGAGAAAAACTTTCACTCAAAGAATCTAGGGAGTCAACTAAAATGACATCTCCAACTTGCTTTATACTTTCTAAAGGCATCCATTTTGGCAACCCTGGTAAAAATCTTGTAAGTGGATTATCTCTTAGTCCCAAAGCGACCACCTCTCTTCTATCAATATCAACAACAACTTCACCAACTACGCCTAGCCTTCTACCAGTGTCAGTAGTTATAACTTGTGTTCCCATTAATTCTGACCTTAACCATAAACGTTCGCTAGGAACAGAGTTAGAGAGATTCTTATTAGCAGAAGTGTTAGACAAACTCATAAATACCTTTTAATCATTCTGACGTATAAATTTAAAAAAGTGTGTTTATGCAGCATTTGGTAACCCAAGAACTTGAGTATTAGCTCCTCTTGCTTGCGCAACCCCAATTGTTCGTTCAGACGCACTAATCATAGGCCGTCTATGACTTACTACTATAAACTGAGCATTTGCTGACTGATTAGATATTAATTTTGATAATCTTTCAACATTGATACCATCTAAGAAACTATCAACCTCATCTAATGCATAAAAAGGTGAAGGTTTATACTTTTGCAAAGCAAATAAAAAACTTAAAGCAGTTAATGACTTCTCACCGCCTGACATAGAGGCTAATCTTCTGACATTTTTTCCCTTGGGATGAGCCACCAAAGTTAATCCTCCCTCTAAGGGAGAATTAGGATTTTCAAGTTGAAGACAACCATCTCCATCAGATAAATTTGCAAAAATCTCTCTAAAGTGTTTATCAACTTCTGTAAATGCTTGCATAAAAGCCTCCTGCCGCATCGTAGAAACAGTTTCTATTCTCAGTAATAATTCTGATCTTTCATTAGATAGAATTTCTAATTTTTCTCGCAAACCACTTAACCTCTCAATTAATTCTTCTAATTCATCAAGAGCCAACATATTAACAGGTTCTAAGCTTTGTAGTTTTGAATTTATGATCGAGATTTCTGATTGCAAAGATTCAAGACTTTTCCCTTCATACTCTCCAAACTGCGGGAAAGGCTTAGGCAGATCTTTTTTATAATTTTCTAATTTTATTTTCTCGCTCCTAATCTCTTCTTTAAGAGAATTCATATCCCTTTCAAGATATTCAAGCTTCAACAAATAGTTATTATATTCTTGCCTTTTATTTGAAATTGAAGAGTTTAATTCATCTCTTTTCCTTCTCAATAAACCAAGATCTTTCTCTAGGGAATTCTTTTGATTATCGAGAACTAAAAGCTCTTTTTTAAATTTATCTCTTTTTTCGATCCATTCACTATGAGCAATTGCAAGCTCCTTGATAGATTCCTGCAAATTCTTTTCTTGTAGCAAAGTTATTTTTAATGAATTATTGATACGCTCTTTATTTAGAGCAAATTGATTTTTTTTATCTATTAATGTATCTCTCTCCTTAATGAGTAATTCAAGTTTTTTATCAAGATTATTAAAATCGTTATTAAAAACTATTAATGATGATTTTTGATTTTTTTCATAATTAGCCTTTTGAATATTTTGTAATTGATCAAACTTATCATGATAAGGCTTCAATTCATTTTTTAAATGATCTAACTCGTTAACTAATAAATTATTAGCCATATCAAGTTTATTTAATCTCGATTTACAATCCTCAATCCTTTGCGAAACAGCCTTGAGAGAATCTTGATTTACTTCAATTTCTTTATTAAACGAGGCACAATCCTCAATTATTTGACTACGGTAAGAGTTTAATTTATTAAGTATATTATTTTTTATAATCAAATTATTATTTGACTCTTTTAAAGCCTCCTCTATAACTAATAATCTTTCTTTTATTGGACTAGAATCATCATTATCATTATTAATTCCAAACCTATAAGCCAAATCTTTATTTAACTTACTACCTCCTGTAATGGCGCCACTTGCTTCTAATAATTCACCACCCAAGGTAACCAACCTATTTTTTTGTTTAGATAACCTAGCTGAGGATAAGTCTGAGAACACCAAAGTATCTCCAAAAACATAACGAAAAACATCTAAATAGACTTCATCAAAAGTAATAAGATTAATAGCTTTATCAATAAATCCATTCTCCATTTTATTTTCAAATCTTGAAATTGCATAATTCTTTTTTTGACCTCTAATTCTATTTAAAGGTAAAAAAGTTAATCTTCCAGCTTTCTTCTTTTTTAGGATTTCAATTGCTTTAGCCGCAATATGATCATTATCAACAACAATTTGTCCTAGTCTATTTCCAGCAGCAATTTCTAATGCATATCTATTTTTCTCACTGACCTCTCCAAGTTGAGCTACATAACCATGTATACCCTCTAAGCCTGCTTCTAAAAGAATTCTAAGAGCATATGAACCTCTAGATTCATTTAAAGCTTCCTTTCTACTTTCTAATCTAGATAAATCCTTCTCAAGCCTTAATTGCTCGTTGTTTAGCCTTGATTTAGTTTTAATTAATAAATCAATTTCATTTTTTAAAGAATTTATTTCTGAGCTATTAGTTACCAAGTTTTTATTCTTTGTGTCGGATGTCTCTTTTTTTCTTTGATTTCCCTCAAAAAGTTTCTGCCTTTCTAACTCTAGGGCGTCGATCTGAGATAATATCTCATCTTTTTGAATATTATTTTGAATAGTTTCTTCTTCAACTTTCCTTATTTTGATTTCAAAAGGATTAATTTGATTTTTTATACTTTCAAGCTCAGCATTTAATTTGATACTTTGTTTTGAGAATTCTCCAGATTCTCCAGCCGCATCAGAAAGTTTTTTTCTGGATAATTTATGTTTTAAAGTGAGATCATCAATTTGCATGTTCAATTGATTTAAATAGTTATCATCAAAATTTTCTTGTCTCATCTTTTCTGACTCGATATTTCTCTTAGACATTGCAATTTCATCTCTCTGCTTTTGTAATTTAATCCCCTCTTCTTTATTCAAATTTGATATCCTATCAAGTTCTCTCAAACTAGAATTAATACTTCCAATATCAGAATTAACTTTTATCAATTTATCCTCTCCTTTCTCCTTAAGCTCATCAATCAGAATTTTCAAAGCATCTTCTAATACTGATATTTCTTTATTAGTAGATTCTTTTTGTTTATTAAATAATATTTTATTTTTTTCAATTTCAGTTTCTTTTTTTTCTATAGATTCAACATGCTTAACTTGTTTATAAAAAATAAGAACTTTCTCTAATTCCATTATTTGAAGCAGTTTTGCCTTTAATTCTTTATATCGCTTTGCTTTTTCACATTCTTTTTCAAGCTTATTTTTACTGGATTGCAATTCATTTTCTAAAATTTCGCATCTTTCTTGTCTTTCGAAAACGTCATTTAATTTTGCATTAGCTTGTTCTATTCTTGCATCAAAAAGTGCAACTCCTGCCAATTCATCAATAAGATTTCTCCTCTCTTTATTATTCATTGATACTATTCTTGTTACATCACCCTGCATAACAACATTGCTGCCTTCAGGATCAACACTAATATCCCTTAATATTCTTTGTATTTGTTGCAAAGTACATTGTTTTCCATCGGAAGTATAAGTCGAAGCATAAGAACCACCTGGCATAAGCCTTAATTTTCTAGAAACTACCCATTCTTTTTGACCTTTATCAAGGGTAATTTCATCTTCTAGTTCCAAGGGCGGAAGGTCCTCTCTAGGAGACCAATCTTCAATATTAAATTTTACCGATACAGATGTTTCAGATGACTTACCCTCTTTAACTTTGGAGTTATTTATTAGATCTGGTAATCTTTCTGCCCTCATCCCTCTACTATTAGCTAAACCTAAACAGAATAAAATTCCATCTAAAATATTGCTTTTCCCAGAACCGTTAGGCCCCGTAACCACTGTAAAACCTTCTTCAAGGGGAATTTTTACACTTCCCCCAAAAGATTTAAAATTTTCAAACTCGACCTGATTGATATGTACCAATCTAAAGTCTCAATAGCTAAATAAGAATAACTAATTTCCAAAAATTCTCAATAGAAATATTACGTTTATTTATAAATTAATATTAATAATTTTTGCTCAATCTACAAGAATTAGCCGAAATTTCAAACAAACCATAAAGAAGTTCACCATCCAAAATGAATCGATAATATTCAGAGTCCGATTTATCAGAAACGTTTTTAAATATCCCATGATCAATTCTTTTTACAAACCCTCTATTATCAGAAAGTTCATGCTTCATTCTGGATAGCCATATCAGTCTATGATTTGGCTGCTTAAAAATTTCTATAGAAGCTTGATTTAATAAAGGTAGTTTTAAGAATTTCCAAGTTAAACAATCTATTCCATTTTCAACAAGAAAATCATAATGAATATCTATAGATTTAGGAGAATAAACTTTATGTTCAAGCAAAACCCATTTATTCATTATTTAATTGATAAATAAATCGAATCTATTTTCAAAACAAAGTTGAGATAAAGATATATTTTCTTAGAATTGGTTTCTGTTTTTTAATTACTTGAATCAGGAACAAATCTTAAAGCAATGAATATCAAACTTCCAGCTCCAGCGATAGCTGCGGCTACTAATCCAAAATCTGTAGGGATTGTGCGAGATGCAAAAATTAATGATGCAAATGTAATATCCATGATGAAATTTAAACTCATTTAATAAATTCAGTAATAGCTTAACAAAACCTTCCTGCAGAACAGAGTAGATATATAAAATGTAAATAAACTTTTATATGTTTTTATTCTATACAAATCGGACAATTCTTTAGATAAGGGTTCCAAATTAAGAAAATAGGGTCTAATCTTAAAATAAATAAGTTTAAATAATGGAGACTTACCATCCTCCCAAAGAAGTTGAAGAAAAAGAAGATAAATCTTATCTTCCTGAAAAAGAAGTTATCTCGGAAAAATGGTTACTTGAAAAAATTGACAGTTTAATACCTTTAATAAAAGAAAAATGGCCAAACATTGCACAACAAACCCTTGAAGCTACAAAAGGGAGTATTGATGATTTAGTTGAAGTAATAGCTAGCCATAGTGGGACCTCAGCAATTGGAATAAAAAGCCAACTTTTTGAAATCATTGATTCAATAAGAGAAAACAATTGGGAAATATCAGAAAAAATTGGGCCTATCGAAAGTCAATTAGAAGAATTATTAGAAGAACTTAACAATACACTTAGACCAAAAATAGAGAGTCCAATAAGAAAAAAACCACTATTATCTATTGCTATTGCCGCTGGTATTGGTTTACTAATAGGAACTCTTATAAACAGTGGTAGAAAATAATATGGAAAAACCAAAAAATAAAAACTTTGCAAATACCGCCTCCAGAATTTCAGCAATCGCAAGTTCAGTGATGGATTTGCATGTAAGGATAGCTCTTCAAGAAGTAGATAGAGAAAAAAGAAGATTAATTAGTGGTGGAATATTTTTGGCAATTGGCAGCACATTATTATTATTAGTACTAATTTGCATCCATATTATTTTTTATCTTTTTCTTACAAAATATAATAACTGGAATATTGAATATAATTTACTACTAATAATATTTATCGATTTATTTCTTGCAGGCTTAAGTTTAAAGCTTGGAGGAAAATTAGCCAAAGGACCTTATCTTCCTCAAACATTAGAGGGTTTAGGCAAGACAACAAAGGCCGTTTTAGGAAAAAAATAAATTACCTTATTAAATACTTTATCCATCTACAATCTATTCCCCCATTACTAACGGGAATTTTGAATGAAGATTTCAATTTCAAATATTTTGTTAGTTTTGGATTTCCACTTAGCAGCCAGAATTCCCAACCTGAAAAATTATTCTTTAAGAAAATTCCCATTTGTTCATATAAACAAATCAATTCATTTTCATCACCTAATTTTTTGCCGTATGGAGGATTACATATGATAATCCCAGGAGTACATTTTAATGAGAGTTCTAAAAAATCATTATTTATAAGTTCAATATAGTTTTCGAGTCCAGCCAATGATATATTTGCTTTTGCCTGCTCAAAAACCTTTTTATTAATTTCACAGCCTATTATTGTTGGTAATTTTTCATAATTAATAATTTTATTTTTTGCTTTATTTTTTTCATTAAGGAAAATATCTTTCCTAAAGTCCAACCAATTCTCAAAAAGATATACTTGATCAATATTTATGGGGACTTCAAGAAATTGATTTACTGCCTCAATTAAAAAGGTTCCTGATCCACACATAAAATCAATTAATGGGACTTTACCATTCCATTGAGTCATATTTATCAATCCAGAAGCTAAATTTTCTTTTAATGGAGCATTTCCAACTGCGGGTCTATAGCCTCGTTTATGTAAGCTTTCCACAGTACTTTGAAGGCTGATAATTGCTTTATTATTATTTAAATGAAGATGAATTATCAAATCAGGATTTTCTAAAGAAATATTTGACCTTTTATTCCAAACTGCCTGTTGCAAGTCAGTTATAGAATTTTTTACTTCAAGAGCGGTAAAATGTGTATGACTTAAAGAAGATGTTCTCCCAGTTACTTGAACATTAAACGTTTTTTCAAAGGGCAACCAATTTAACCAATCAAATGAGTCTTTAACGCCCTCATATAATGATTGTTTATCATAGCAATTAAAAATTGCAATTTCTCTATAAAAACGAAAAGCTAATCTGGAATAGAAATGAACTCTATAAAAAGTTTCAAAATCACATTTAAAATTAATAAATCTTTTATGAGCATTAATATTAAAACCACCTAAATTTGAAATTTCCTCAGCTAAAGATTTCTCTAATCCCTCTGGAGCTGATGCAACTACATTCATATACGATAAAACTTAATAAAAAAACTATTCAATACTCATTTTGCCTGTCAGAATATAAATGTCCAATTGGACTAGGTGATCTCAACCGATGTTTCGGACAGCGGTTCGATTCCGCTCAACTCCACTACTATATGGGGTTGTAATGGTTTCGACGGGGCATAAGGAAGGTGACTGAAGCCGGCTCGGTTAGAGCAAAAACACAAACGCTAACAAAATCGTTAGTTTCTCCCGTCAAACAGCACCAGTTGCTGCTTGAACCTAAAGGAGATGGGGTCATATCAGCCTTATCAACCAAATGATACGCGGAGTCTGGAAGGACTCCACTTTTTTAAATAACTAGAAAGTTGTAGTAGATTATTTATTAGTGTGTAAATATTGCTGCAATTGCTTGTATTAAAAAGAATTTTTTTAGTTTTATAAGTATAAATACTGACAAGATAAGTTTTAAATTAATTTATCTTATTAAAAACTCTGACCGTGTAAAATGGAATCTAATAAAATGTTAAATGATTTGATAATAAATCTGAAACCTAAAGTTATTAGATTCACTGGTGAAAAATTTCCAAATGAACTATGGAATAGTAGTTGTCAAATAAAAAAAAATAAGAAGATATCTACCTAAAAATTTAATCAAAGACTAGAAAAAGGATTTTTAGGCAATTTTTTTAAACAATTTTTTGAAACTTCCTGAAGGAGGGTAAATTCATTTTTATTTAAATTCCAATTGAATACATTCGATATATCTATAACCTGAGATTTTTTTCTCATTCCAACGAGTGGAATAGTTCCTTGATAACAACACCAATTAATTGCTACTTGCGCTTGGGAAACTGATCTTTGATTCGCAATTCTTTTTAGACACCTCCGCAATTCATATGTTGGTTTTTTATAGTATTCAAATAAAAATTTACGAATAAAACTTTTTCCTTTATTTTCTTCTTTATCTGGATCAATACATAATATTCCAAAGGACAACGGACTATAAGCAAAGAAATCAATATTATTTTCTTCGCAAATTTTTTTTACCTGATATTGTTTTCCTAAATCGGGAGCAAGCAAAGAAAACTGTATCTGAACACTTTTTAGGCTATGTTCTCTTTTTGCCAAGAAATTAATTAATTTTTTTAACCTCTTAGGACCTATATTTGATAAACCAATTTGAAAATCAAAGCCTTGATCTTTTAAATCGCAAAGATTATTCAACAGCCCTAATTCCTGCCAAGGATTGTATTTTGCAGTTGACCAATGTAATTGCACTATATCTAATTTATTATTAAGTCTTTCTAAACTTCTCAAAAAAGGTTTATTAAATCCTCTGTTACCGACTCTCCATGGATAAGGTGCAAGTTTAGTTGCTACTTGAATTCTTTTTTGCTTTGCTGAAGGAGTATTAAGTAAAAATTTGCCTATCAATAACTCACTTCTACCCTGAAGATTCCCAGTACCATAAGAATCTGCAGTATCAATTAGATCAAAACCTCTTCGTAACGCTTCATTATATGTATCACGTAAATCATCGTCATTTGTAGATTGGTAATTCCAAAAAAGCTTATTCCCCCAAGACCAAGTACCTAATCCAATTCTTTTCTTCACAAGCCTTTTTAAAAAATGAACTTTATATGGTTATCTTACAAAACTAACCTCTTAAAAATATTTCAAAAAATAAGTTTTAAGGCATTAAAAATCAATTTCTCTTGACATTAAGAAATTATTCTCCAAAGTAAGAGAAATAATAATAAAAAATTGTTCATTACCGTTTGCGGACAAAAAGGGGGAGTGGCCAAGACCTGCACAAGTATTCACCTTGCTAGTGTTTGGCATTCTGAAGGTAAAAAAGTTTGCATCGTCGATGCCGACAAGAATAGATCTGCATTAGCTTACGCATCAAGAGGCAATCTTCCATTTCCAGTTTTCCCCGTCAGTTCAGCTGCTAAAGCATCAAGATCATCAGAAATTGTAATAACTGATGGCCAGGCTAGCAGTGATCCAGAAGAACTTAAACACTTAGCATATGGTTCAGATTTAGTTATCTTACCTACAACTGCAAAAGCAAGATCGGTTGAATTAACTGTTGAACTATCTAATTTATTAAGTAACTTAAAAGTTAACCATGCAGTAGTAATAGTAAAAGTTGATTTTAGACAGCAAAAAGCAGCGCAACAAGCCAAAGCAGCTCTAGAAAATTTTGATTTATATGTTTTTGATACATTTATACCCTTACTTTCAGCATTTGATAAAGCAGAAGCCACGGGTAATGCTGTATTTGAAGCTGTAGACGATTTAGGTAGATCAGATCCCCGGCGAATGACGGGCTGGTCTGCTTATTGTTCAATTGCCTCACAAATTCCATGCCTGATTTCGAAGCCCTCATCCGACACCAACAACTTAAAGACCCAACAACCAATCAGCGCTTAAAAGTAGTTGATTCGCCTAATTTTGAAGAAGAAAAAAACGAAGAAACAATAATCAGACAATCTGGATTATTAGTTAATTTTTTTGGAGGTTTTATCGGTTCTGTAATTGGAACTTTAACAATACTGTTTCTTTATATAAATGAATATCTACCAATAGATTTACTAAAACTTAAGTAGTATATTCGCTATTGATACATACATAACCCCAAATCTATTGGTATGACTAGCATCACTACTACAAAATTAGTGTTATACAGGTGTTACAAAGTTTCAGTCAACTAACAAAACACACTGATATGACTAGAGTAGTGGTATGAAAAAGTTATAAAGACCTCTTGAGTTAGTTACATTTAGAGAGATTAATCAAACGGAAGAAGATATAAAGAATTATTCGGAAGTTATACACCGAAAAAGGCAAAGCAGGAGTCAACACAACTTATAATTAAACCAAAGATTATTTCTTAGAAAATTCTAATTTCATATAAGGTATAAAATTTGGAAAAAGTTTAAAAATATTCAAGATCCCTAAACCTTTAAGGAAAATTGCAATTGCACCTACTATTTTTTGTCTTTTTCTGAATTCTCGATCATTCATGATTCTTTCAACCAAAAAATCTAAGATTGATAAATTATCATAAATTTTTAGATTTTTGGTATGAATTGAATCTTTAATATGATTAATAACCTCTCTTTTTTTTACAAAATTAAGTGATTTCCATAAGCCAATGCATTCGTTTTTCTTTTCATAACTTCTAATATATTTTTGAAAAATTAAGGATGTTATTCCTTTATTAAATAAAATAGGAACTCTAAAATGACTTTCATATGGAAAACCATAATTTGGACATAGGACTATCATTTTTCCATCTTGTGTTAATAGATAACTAATATTGTCTAAAAAGTTCCGCCAATCATAAAGATGTTCAAAAACATTGACGCAAAAAATTAAATCATATTTACGACTATAGGATAATTCTTCATATCCAATATTTTTAATAGATACTCCATTTTTTTTTGATAATGAGTTCAATTTTGTTAGAGAACTGAATCCATCTCCAAAGGGTTCTATCCCTTCAAAATTTATATCTTTAAATTTTTCTAATAATAAATTTAGCAGTATGCCACTACCGCAACCAATTTCTAAAACATTATCATTTTTTTTAAGTTTTTTACAAAATTCTTTTATATGAAAAAAACCAAATAATGCTTCATTTACCCACATATCACTATTTTTTACATTTAAAGAGCGTATTTTCCTTAAAAAAATAGATTTATCTTCTTTCATATAAATTGTTTAATAAAAAATTTTCATCATAATTTGCAGTCTACTAAATCGTAATCTTTACAAATATTTCAAATGGAAATCTAGTGTTACATTAGTGTTATATTGATTTTTCTATCCTTGTAATCTACTGCTATGAGCACAGTTTGGGGTTAGGTAGTGTATTCGCTATTTATTTCAACATATTTTTTAGAAAGATCACACCCCCAAGCTGTACCTTTCGATCCGCCCGAATTTAGATTAATCATAATTTTGACAATATCATCAACTAAATATCTACCATTCATTCTGGACTTAATATAGTCTGTGACTTTTTGTGGATCATATTGATTTAACTCGCCGTTTTCCAGAATCTGAGTATTACCTATAAACAAATCAACTTCATTAAAATTGAATTTAACTCCAGAATTACCTGCAGCAGAAATGATTCGTCCCCAATTCGGATCACAACCATGTATCGCGGTTTTTACTAAGGCAGAATTACAAATAGATTTGGCGAGCATAATTGCATCATCAGTATTTTTTGCACCTTGAACCAAAACTTCTAATAGACAATTTGCTCCCTCTCCATCCCTTGCAATATTTTTTGCCAAGTTTAGACATGCAATATCAATCCCTTTTTGGATAATTGGAAAAAACCTTTTTTCAATTTTCTCTCCTGCATTTATTCCAACAAAAGAATCATTTGTGCTTGTCTCTCCATCAACTGATATTGCATTAAAAGATTTTTTCACCGCAATAGCAATCATTTTATCCCATTCTTCTTTTTGAATACCCGCATCACAGGTTAGAAAAGCAAGCATTGTAGCCATATTCGGGTAAATCATTCCTGAACCTTTTGCAAATCCCGCTATTTTTATTTTTCTACCTTGAATAATCGTCTCTATTAAAACTTTTTTCAAAGTCAAATCAGTAGTTAAAATTGCTTCTGCTGCATTTTGAAAATTATTACTTTTTAAATCACTTACTAAATTCGGTAAATTTTTTACTAAAGCATTTATTTGTATTGGAACACCAATTACACCAGTTGAACACATTAAAACTTCTTCTTCTTTTATTCCTAAAAGTTCCGCAATCTTTGATGTAGCAATTTGAAAATGTTGAATTCCAAGATTTCCTGTACATGCATTTGCTTGACCAGAATTAATAAGTATTGCTCGTACAAAACCTGAATTTGTTTTAATCCTTTCCTCACAAATATCTACACAAGACGCGCGAACTACTGATTGGGTAAACATCCCACTAAAAATGCTTCCTTCTGGAGCGAGTATTAGTGCTAAATCTTTTTTATCAGAAGCTTTTAATCCAGCAGATATCCCAGCAAAAAGAAACCCCTTAGGTGTTACCTTACTGTCATCAACAAACGACCAATTGGAATTTAACTGGCTCAAACTTTTTTTGTATTTTAATTCATACTAACTACTCTTTAATACTAAAGAAACAGGTTATTGGATTATTATTAATTATATGGATATTCTTCAAAAATCAAAAAACAACCAAAGAAGAATTGGTTTAACTGGAGGAATTGCCAGTGGGAAGACAACCATAACTAATTACATTAGAAAACATAAAAACATTCCTATATTAGATGCAGATAATTTATCAAGAGAATTAATCAAACCAAATACATATGGATATAAGAAAATTTTAGATTATTTTGGAAATAAAATTATTGATAATAAGAACAATTCAGAAAGGGTAATAAACAGAAAACTTTTAAGGAAAATTATTTTTAAACATTTAGAAAGTAAAGAATGGCTTGACAAACTACTTCACCCATTAATTAAAGAAAAAATGATAGAAGAATGCAGTCAATACAAAAATAATCAAACTATATTATTAGTTATTCCATTATTATTTGAAGCAAAATTTGAAGATATTTGTACTGAAATATGGTTAGTTAAATGTCCTAAAGAATTGCAAAAAAAAAGACTTATTACAAGAGATAAAATTAGCGAAAAAGAAGCATACGAATCTATAAATCTTCAATTAAGTTTTGAAAAAAAAAGAAAATTTTCAGACATCATTTTAGATAATTCAGATGATAAAAATGAATGGATCAAGACAATAAGAGAAATTCTTTGAAGCTTTAGCTATTCAATTTTTCTGCAAGAAGTTTATTTGCAAGTTTAGGGTCAGCTTTACCTTTTGTTCGTTTCATAAGTTGACCTACAAAAAAACCAAGTAATTTAGATTTACCATTCCTAAATGCTTGAACCTCATCTGGATGTTCAGTTATAAGTTCATCAATTATTGGTAAAATAGTTGAGGAATCAGATATCATAGCTAACCCTTTTTCTTCAACTAATTTTTTCGGAGAAATATTTTTTTGAATTAGTTCAGGTAAAATTTCTTTTGCAATTTTTCCACTGATAGTATTATTTGAAATCATGCTAATCATTTCAGCAAGATTTTCAGGACTAAGTTTTAAGTCACTAAAACTAAGTTTATTTGATTTTAAATAACCCACAATATCACTTGTTACCCAATTTGAAGCTAGTTTGGCCTCAGCACCATAAGCTACTGTTTCTTCAAAAAAGTTTGCCATGTTGATTTCATCAGAAATTACCCTTGCATCATATGCAGATAATCCAAATTCACTTACGTATTTATTTCTTTTCTTTGAAGGTAATTCTGGAAGTTCTTTTAACCATATTTCTTTTTGGGCTTGTGTTATTTCGATTGGTCCTAAGTCAGGATCAGGAAAATATCTATAGTCGCTACTGCCTTCTTTCCTTCTCATAGTTTTTGTTAATTGCTTAGCTTCATCCCATAACCTTGTTTCTTGGAAAATTTTTCCTCCATTTTCATAAACTTCTATTTGTCTGGCTATTTCATAATCACAAGCCTTTTGAATTGCAGAAAATGAATTCATATTCTTTATTTCCACTTTGGTGCCAAAAGGAGCATTAGGTCCTTTTCTAACTGAAATATTGACATCACATCGCAATGAACCCTCTTGCATATTTCCGTCTGATACTCCTAGATATCTAACAGTTCTTCTAATTTCTGAAGCATATTCAGATGCCTCTCTACCTGATCTAATATCTGGTTTACTTACAATCTCACAAAGTGCTATTCCGGCACGATTGTAATCAACTAAAGAATATTTAGAACCAGCTAAGCTATCACTACCTGAATGGACTAGTTTTCCGGCGTCTTCTTCCATATGTAGCCTTTCTATACCAATTTTTTTGATGTAAGGTTCTTTGTCCTTTTCAATTATTTCAACCTCTAACCAGCCATTTTCAGCTAGTGGCTCATCAAATTGTGAAATTTGATAATTTTTAGGCAGATCAGGATAAAAATATTGTTTTCTATCAAATTTACAATGTTCTGCAACATTTAAATTTAATGCTAAAGAAGTTTTTACAGCATACTCAAGAACAGTCTCATTCAAAACTGGAAGAGTTCCTGGTAACCCACAAACTACAGGATCTATATGAGTATTAGGTGCATCACCAAAAGCTGTTGAGGCAGATGTAAATATTTTACTTTTCGTATTAAGCTGTACATGAGTTTCCAAACCAATCACAGCTTCCCAAGATTCCAAATTGTTCATTATCAAAAGTCTCTTTATTAATATTATTGGATATAAAGGAAAAGAGGACCAAAACACAAATAAAAATATTAATTATTAAATGACACAAGAAACAAAAAACTCAATATTAATAATTGGCGGTGGACTTTTAGGATTATCTATTGCTTATGAATTTTCTAGAAATAACTACAAAGTTTTAGTTTTAAGCAAAAACAGAAATGAATCAGCTGGATTTGTTGCTGCAGGAATGTTAGCTACTCATGCCGAAGGTCTCGAAGATGAATTACTAAAATTTGGCCAAGAAAGTCAAAGTCTAATTCCAAAGTGGATAAAAAGTATTGAACAAGATAGTAATATTAAGTGCGGTTTAAAAAAATGTGGCATAGTAGTTCCTTTTAAAAATAAAGAAGATCTTGAAGAGTTTCCCACTTATGAATATGGAAAATATCTAAATTACAAAGATCTTCAAACAGAAATTAATGGAATTAATTCTATTTGGAAACATGGTTTACTTTTTGAACAAGATGGTCAAATAGATAACCGAAGAAGACTGATGCGTGCTCTTGAGAGAGCATGCTCCTTGCATGGAGTCGAATTTCAAGAGGGATCAGAAGTAGAGGATTTGACATTAGAAAAAAACAAAATTACTGGTGCAACAGTTTTATGTGCAACTGGGGAATTAAAAAAAATTAACTGCGAAAAAGCAATTATATGCAGTGGTGCTTGGAGTAAAAAAATTTTTAATAAGATTCCTGTCTTTCCTGTAAAGGGACAAATGCTATCAATACAAGGTCCAACAAATTTTTTAAAAAGAGTAATTTTTGGTCCAAAAACTTATCTAGTTCCTCGTGATGACGGACTTATAATCGTTGGAGCGACGGTTGAAAAAGATTCAAAATTTAACAAAGGCAATACTCCTGATGGAATAAAAAAACTGCAAGAAGGCATTCACTCCTTATTGCCAGAAGCTATTAATTGGCCGCAGATGGAACATTGGTGGGGATTCAGACCTTGCACTCCAGATCTAAAACCAATAATTGGAAAATCAAAAATTGAAAACCTTTTTATAGCTACGGGACATTACAGAAATGGAGTTTTATTTTCTGCAATAACAAGTGATCTTCTTTTGAAAATAGTTGAAAATAAAAATCTCAAAGAAATAGAAAAAAACTTTTTAAAAAAATTTAGTTTGGATCGATTTGAAATTTAAATTTTAATTTTCTGATCGCCATTTCGAATCAGAAGTTTCCCACTCACATAATTCCTCTTCATTGAACCATAGATCAATTTCGAATTTTGCTGTATCTTCTCCATCAGAACCATGAATAATATTCCTACCAATATCAATAGCTAAATCACCTCTAATTGTTCCAGGCTCTGCTTCAAGGGGTTTCGTTGCACCTATTAGTTTTCTAGCGCTCAAAATAACTCCCTCGCCTTCCCACACCATTGCTACAACAGGACCACTTGAAATAAAGTCTACTAAATCACCAAAAAAAGGTCTCTCTCTATGTACTCCATAATGATTTTGAGCAAGATCTTTTGATGGAATTAATTGCTTTAATCCGGCCAATTTAAATCCCTTTTTTTCAAATCTGCCAATAATTTCGGCAACATATCCTCTTTGAACACCATCTGGTTTAATTGCAATAAAGGTTCTCTCTTTTGTCATTTTGTTAATAATCACTCTATGTATATTCAACTTTTGGGTGGTAACTTGGCAAGTAATCATTAAAATAAAAGATATTGTTTTGATTTATTTTAAGAAACCTTTATTAATCACTAAAACATAAATTGACTAATTTTGAGCCAAAAAAATTAAATGATATATGGACTATTGAAGATAGTATTTCGACTTACAAGATAGACAAATGGGGAGATAAATATTTTTCTATAAATTCCAAAGGAAATATATCAGTAACTAAAGATATAAATTCTGAAAATAAGATTGATCTTTTTAAGCTTGTCAAAGAACTAAAAAGTAGAGAAATAAATCCACCATTAATCATAAGATTTAATGATATCTTGAAAGATCGAATAAATGCATTACATGACTCTTTTTTAAAAGCAATAAAAACTTATAAATATAAAAACATTTATCAAGGCGTTTTTCCTGTCAAATGTAATCAACAGAAAAATGTCCTAGAAAAGATAATAGAGTTTGGTAGCCAATGGAATTTTGGTTTAGAAGTAGGAAGTAAATCAGAACTATTAATTGGCCTTTCCCTTCTTGAAAACCAAAATTCATTATTGATTTGCAACGGTTATAAAGATAAAAAATATATTGAGATTGCTACTTTGGCCAGAAAACTAGGCAAGAATCCAATAATAGTTATTGAACAAAAAGATGAGGTAAAAAGAATTATTCAAGCAGTTCAAGAACTTAACGCGACTCCATTGATAGGAATTAGAGCAAAGTTATCAAGTAAAAGTAGTGGCAGGTGGAGCAAATCTATTGGAGATAATTCCAAATTTGGATTATCAATCCCAGAAATTATGTCGACAATAAAAGAACTAAAAGAAGCAAATCTTATAAACGAAATGAAATTGCTCCATTTTCATATAGGAAGTCAAATAAGTGATATTGCTGTGATCAAAGACGCATTACAAGAAGCGAGTCAAATATATGTCGAACTATGCAAACTAGGAGCTCCAATGCAATATATCGACGTTGGGGGAGGATTAGGAATAGATTTTGATGGAACTAAAACCTCCTCCAACACTTCTACTAATTATTCGCTTCAAAATTATGCTAATGATGTAATTGCAACCATTAAAGATTCATGTGAATTAAATAATATCAAGCATCCAACCATAATCTCAGAAAGTGGAAGAGCAATAATTAGTCATTGTTCAGTTTTAATTTTTAATGTTTTAGGAACAAGCCATGTTAGTTCCAAACTACAAATCCTTGATAAAAAAAATCAACAATTAATCATTACAAATTTACTTGAAACTTTCTATGAATTAAAAAAAATTAAAAATAAAAAAATAAATTTATCTCAAATAATTGAACTATGGAATGATGCAAAAAAGTTTAAAGAAGATTGCTTAGTTGCCTTTAGATTAGGATTTTTAAGTTTAGCAGAGCGAGCTTATGCCGAAGAACTGACCTGGGCTTGCGCAAAAGAAATTGCTAATAACCTTAATAATCATGAAATCAATCACCCTGATTTATCTGAAATTACTGAAACTCTTGCATCAACTTATTATGCAAATTTATCTATCTTTAAATCTATTCCTGATAGCTGGGCAATCAATCAGATTTTCCCAATAGTACCAATACATAGGCACTTAGAAGAGCCTCACTGCAAAGGCAACTTTGCAGATTTAACTTGTGATTCAGATGGGAAACTAAATAATTTTATTGATGATGGGAAAATTAAATCACTATTAAATTTACATAAGCCAGAGCAAGATAAGGATTATCTAGTTGGAATTTTCTTGACTGGAGCCTATCAAGAAGCATTAGGAAATTTGCATAATTTATTCGGCAATACAAACGTAGTTCATATTGATATCAATCAAAATGATTCATATAAGGTTAAAAATATTATTAAAGAAGACAGTAAATCTGAAATTTTACAATTATTGGATTACAGTTCAGCTTCTTTGGTCGAATCTATAAGAATTAATACTGAATCAGCAATTGATCAAAAAAAATTGACTATTGAAGAAGCAAGGAAATTAATTGATCAAATCGAAATAAGTCTCAGAAAAAGTAGTTATTTATCAGAATAACTTTCTAATGTTTTTTGCAAATAATTTTTTGCATAATCTAAAGCATCACAGAGCTTATCAATATCTTTAGCACCTGCTTGAGCAAAGTTAGGTTTTCCACCACCACCTCCTGAACAAATTCTTGCAATCTCATTAATAAATTTACCTGCATGCAATCCTATTTTTACAACATCATCACCTAAAGAAACTACAAATAATAACTTTCTGTTCTCTGGATTTGGTATTCCCCCAAGAATAACTAATGATTTATTACCTAATTGAGAAGTTAAATTTAGCGCTGCAGATTGCAAAGAATTTCCATCTAAACCATCAATTTGATTTACTAGTAATGAAAAAGAATTTACTATTTCTGCGGATGATTGAAGAGAAGAATATTTAAAAAATGCAATTTCATCTTTCATTTTTTGAATCTCTTTATTCTTACTTATGAGTTCTGATTGCAGGTTATTAACCCTATCAAAGAGTTGACCAGGATTTGCTTTTAATAAATCACTTAGTTGATTTACTAATGAATTTCTTTCACTGAAATAGTCAAAAGCTGATTGTCCTGATAAAGCTTCTATTCTACGAACGCCAGCTGAGATTCCTTCTTCACTAATAATTTTAAAACACCCTAATTCAGATGTAGTTTTAACATGAGTACCACCACATAGTTCCATCGATACACCTGGAACATCTACAACTCTTACCTCATCACCGTATTTCTCTCCAAACATTGCCAATGCGCCCTTCTCAAGAGCTTCACTTTTAGGCATATTTTTGATAACAAGTGAATGATTCTGAATAATCCAAGAATTCACAAGAGACTCAACTTTCCTAATCTGATCTTCTGATACTGGTTTAGAAGA
The DNA here is from genome assembly GCA_902626435.1 of uncultured Prochlorococcus sp. Lineage (GTDB taxonomy): Bacteria > Cyanobacteriota > Cyanobacteriia > PCC-6307 > Cyanobiaceae > Prochlorococcus_A. The sequence continues at coordinate 7,950 of CACOFO010000004.1, read as the reverse complement.
ATTAAAATCAAATCTTAATTTATTAAAAGCGACCAATGAACCTTTTTGACTTACACTCTTATTAACGATTTCCTTGAGAGCAGATTGTAATAAATGTGTAGCTGTATGATTTGCAGAAGCCCTAGCTCTCTTTGCGGGGTTAACAATAGTTTTAATTATTTGTCCAACAGTCAAGATTCCACTTTTCACTAATCCATAGTGCAAGAAAACATTTTTTTTACGAACAACTTTATCAACGAATACCTCTGCACCTGTGGAACAAATTATGCCATTATCTCCAACTTGACCTCCAGATTCTCCATAAAAGGAAGTTTGATCAAGAATAATTTGAACTCTTTGACCTTCGGATGCCTGCTTAACTAAATTTGAATCAAGAAAAATACCTCGTATTTTTGCTTCTGCATTCAGACAATCTTCCCCAATAAAATTAGTTTTATTGAATGAATCTATTTCTCGTTCTAATGAACCCTCGAGTGTTAAATCAATATTACTTGAAGCAGCTTTAGCTCTCTCTTTCTGTGCATCCATTTCTCTCTTAAAACCTTCTATATCAACGTTAATATTATGTTCTTCTGCAATTTCTTCTGTCAGTTCTAATGGAAAACCATAGGTATCATAGAGTTCAAACGCTTTAAAACCAGTAATTAATTTCTGTCCTGAAGAAATTATCTCATCTAGCAATTTCTCTCCCCTTTCAAGAGTTTCTCTAAATCTTACTTCCTCAATTTTTATCTCACTCAATATTAATTCATTATTATTTTTTAAATCTGGATAATTATTTTCCATTAATTTAATTCCTACTCTTGCGATATCTGACAGAAACTCTTTTTTTATTCCTAATAATCTCCCATGTCTAACCATTCTTCTGAGAAGCCTTCTTAAAATGTATCCCCTTCCAAGATTGCTTGCTAAAACTCCGTCAGAAATTAAATGTATGACGGCTCTTGTATGATCACCGAGAATTTTGAAAGAGATTTTAGTTCTCTCATCAGAAGAAAAATAATCGATACTTGAAATCTCTGATGCCTTCTGAATAATTGGAAAAATCAAATCGGTTTCATAGTTATTACGTTTCTTTTGCAGAATTTGTGCCATTCTCTCAAGGCCCATTCCCGTATCGATATTTTTATATTTTAAATCTGTTAATTTCCCATTAGAGTCACGATTATGTTGCATAAATACAAGATTATAAAATTCAATAAAACGATCTCCATCTTCTAAATCAATATTCTGCAGACCTTTTTCAGGATTAAAATCATAATAAAGTTCAGAACAAGGACCACATGGACCAGTTTTTCCTGAGGACCAGAAATTATCCTTCTCACCAAGTTTTAATATCCTATCTGGGTTAATACCAATTTCTTCTCTCCAAATTTTCACCGACTCCTCGTCTTCATGAAAGACACTTACGATTATATTTTCATTAGAAATTTGATAAATATTAGTAACTAATTCCCAAGCCCACTGAATTGCCTCTCGTTTAAAGTAATCCCCAAAAGAGAAATTTCCAAGCATTTCAAAAAAAGTATGGTGTCTAGCTGTAACTCCAACGTTTTCTATATCGTTTGTTCTAATGCACTTTTGACTAGATGTAGCCCTTTTTGATGGTCTTTGTTTTAAACCTAAAAAAACTGGTTTAAAAGGTAGCATTCCAGCGATTGTGAGCATAACCGTGGGATCATCAGGAATTAAAGATGCGCTTGGAATGATTTTATGTGATTTTTCATTATAAAATTTTAAAAAAGCATTTCTTATCTCATCTCCAGTAATTATTTTTTTAATTCGTTGAGATGTCATTTATCCAGAATAAGTAAGAATAAAAAAATTAAAGAAAAGCGAAATTTCGGTTATTTCGCAAAAATAATCACGCGGATTTATATTCTATATAACTAAAGTTAATTTATAAAACCATTATTCTATGATAGCCTCTCTCCCGACGAGTAATTCTAAATTGGCACAAACAAATAACAAGTTAACAGTTCAATCTCAAAACTTCGCTGTTGATTCTTGTGCTATAAGATCTTTGGATTGGGATCGCAGTAGATTTGATATTGAATTTGGTTTAAGAAATGGCACTACTTATAATAGTTTTATTATTAAAGGCGAAAAACTAGCAATTATTGATACTAGTCACGCAAAGTTCGAAGAATTATGGTTTGAACAATTACTGAAAAAGGTAAATCCTCAACAAATTGATTATCTGATTACAAGCCATACAGAACCTGATCATTCTGGTTTAATAGGTAATCTTGTAGAATTAAACCAAAATATTACAGTAGTAGGATCAAAATTAGCACTTAAATTTATTGAAGACCAAATACATATTCCCTTTAAGCATTTAGAAGTCAAAAGTGGAGAGTTTTTAAATCTAGGAACTAATCCAAATAGCGGTTTAGAACATAATATTGAATTTATTAGCGCGCCAAATTTACATTGGCCAGATACGATTTTTTCATATGATCACAGCACAAATGTCCTTTATACATGTGATGCTTTTGGACTCCATTATTGTTCTGAAGAATTTTATGACACTGATCAAAAAGAAATATATGAAGATTTTCGTTTTTATTACGACTGCCTAATGGGTCCAAATGCTAGAAGCGTTCTGCAGGCAATCAAAAAAATAGATAAGCTGCCTGCATTAAAAACAATAGCCGTAGGTCATGGGCCTTTGCTCCATAACCAAGTCAATTTTTGGAAAGAAAAATATCTAGAATGGAGCAGTAATAAAAGTAAGGGAAACGAATTTGCAGCGGTGTGCTACATAAGCGATTATGGTTACTGTGATCGACTAAGCCAAGCCATATCCCATGGAATAAGTAAAGCAGATGCTCAAGTTCAATTAATTGATTTAAGATCTTCTGACCCTCAAGAATTAACAGGTTTAATTTCCGAATCAAAAGCCGTAGTTATCCCCACATGGCCGGTAGATTCAGATAATGAATTAAAAGAATCTCTTGGGACTTTATTTGCAGCACTAAAATCCAAACAATTTACAGCTGTTTATGATGCATTTGGTGGCAACGATGAACCAATAGATTCCTTAGCAAATAAATTAAGAGAACTAGGTCAAAAAGAGGCTTTCTCTCCCTTAAGAGTAAAAAACATTCCAGATCCCATCGTTTATCAACAATTTGAAGAAGCTGGAACTGACTTAGGTCAATTGATCAATAAAAAGAAAAATATTGCCTCAATGAAGAACCTTGATTCAAATTTAGATAAAGCTTTAGGTAGGTTAAGTGGAGGATTATATGTAGTTACAGCAAGCCAAGGAGAAGGTTCTACATTTAGACAAAGTGCGATGGTGGCAAGCTGGGTTAGTCAAGCAAGTTTTTCTCCACCAGGTATTACAGTTGCAGTAGCAAAAGATAGAGCTATTGAATCATATATGCAAGTTGGGAATGGTTTTGTTGTTAATATCTTGAGAGAAGATAACTATCAAAAAATGTTCAGACATTTCTTAAAAAGATTTGCTCCTGGAGCTGATAGATTTGCAGATGTAGATGTAATTAGCAACATCGCAGACGGAGGACCAGTTCTCTCAGATTCATTAGCCTTTTTAGATTGTAAAGTTAGTTCCAGACTAGAGACTCCAGACCATTGGATAATTTACGGAATTGTTGAAAATGGTAACGTCTCTGACTTATCATGCAAAACAGCAGTTCATCACAGAAAAGTTGCTAATCACTATTAACCTGACTTTACGTTTAGAATATTAATAAAGCTTTGGTATTACTACATTAAAATGAAAATTTTTCATTTTTAAAATTAGAATATTTTCACAACTTATCCACATAATTAAACCTTAAATTATTTGTTTAAAATTTAAAGTTAAAATATTATTCTTTGGCAACTGTCACATGTGACAGTTAGGCAGAATTCCACTCTCCTTTTCCATGCTGTAAATCCATAAAATAAAATACAAAAAATAAGAGGGCATTTGTTTGCCCTCTTCGAGTCGTATGCACCTCGCTGTCCACAAAGTCGATGAAGTGCTTTTGACTCCTGTATTATTTCTACTCCTACTTAATGAGAAATGATAGTCGTGACAACCGCAAAGTACTTCTACTCGGGTAATAGTACTCTATTAATTTGAAATTAATAGGAGGAGAATATAGATATAGATCTAGGAGGTCTTATGAAACTCATTACTCCTTTCACTATCCTCAATCGAAACTTTAATGAAATAAATTTGATTAGAGACGCAATGAAAAATAGAAGATTAGCAACAGAAAGATTACATGATGACTACAGGAAAATTTACAAAAATCATCAATTTGCTTAGATAATCAAACAAAAATCACGTTCCAATTGGAAACCCTACATTCATTAACTCATTATTGGTACTGTTATAGGTATAATCGGCTGATATATAACGGTTTAACAAGAACTACATGTTCTGGTCGATAGTTGAAAATCCGTTGAAAGTCTATATGACACCTCTCCAAGACTAATAAGTCGCAAACTATTACTAGAAAATTAATCTTATAAATGTTAGATAAAAATATAAGCTTACCTTCAAAGAATAAAAATTTTTTAAAATTTGAGATTATTGAAAATTTTTCTTGTATAAGATTTCTTGATCAAAATAAAGAAAGATTTGAACTTGAGTTTAATCTTGAGAAAGGAACCTCATTTAATACTTTTTTAATTAGAAGTAATGAAGAACTGTTTATTATTCATCCACCTGAAAAACAACATTTAAGTTCATTTAATAAAGTTATTTCTCATTTTTTTGATCAATTTAAATTACATAAAATTAACATCATTTCTGGACATATTAATCCTCAAATTATAGAAACCATAAAAAATATTAGTACGCAATATCAAAACTTAACTATTACTTGCTCTAATCCTGGATTTAAACTTATTAGTGAACTTTGGAGTCAAAAAAACCCCAACTTAAAAAACTTCATTGACATTCAATTACCAAAAATAAATATTATCAAAAAGGAACTGAATTTGGAATTAGAGAATATTTCACTGAAGTTAATTCCTATTCCAACAGCACGTTGGCCTGGAGGTCTAATAATTTATGAAAGTAACCAAGAAATACTTCTTAGTGAAAAAATTTTCTCTGCACACATCGCTTCTGAATATTGGTCTGAAACAAATCGAGTTAGTACAGAAATCGATAGAAAACATTTTTATGATTGCTTGATGGCACCAATGTCTAATCAAGTGATATCAATCACTGAAAAAATTGCAGATTATAATATTAAAACTATTGCACCATTACATGGGCCCGCAATCGAATATAGCTTAAAAAGCTTTTTAAATGATTACATTAGATGGGGTGAAAATCTATCAACTAATAATCCTAAAATTGCTTTGATTTATGCAAGTGCATACGGAAATACGGCCTCTATAGGTGATGCTTTAGCTAAAGGAATAAATAGAACTTCGGTTGAAGTTGAAAGTATTAATTGTGAATTTACATCTAATAATGTACTTATAAAATCCATACAAAATGCTGATGGATATTTAATCGGATCTCCAACACTGGGTGGTCACGCACCAACTCCTATTGTTAGTGCACTCGGAACATTATTATCAGAGGGTAATAGAGATAAACCAGTGGGAATTTTTGGTAGTTTTGGCTGGAGCGGCGAAGCAATAGATTTACTTGAATCGAAATTGAAAGACGGTGGTTTTAAGTTTAGTTTTGAACCTATAAGAATTAAATTCAGCCCAAATAAACCAAAGATTAAAGAGCTAGAAGAAATAGGAACTCACTTTGGAAGAAAAATTATAAAAAAAGCCAAGAAAAAACCCAGAAAATCAGATACTGGAATGATTACAAGTAAAACGGATCCAAAGTTACAAGCTCTTGGAAGGGTAATTGGGTCACTTTGTGTTCTAACTGCCTCTAAAGGAAAAGATGAGAATAATATTAAAGGAGCTATGCTTGCATCTTGGGTTAGTCAAGCAAGTTTTTCTCCGCCAGGATTAAGTATTGCAGTAGCAAAAGATAGATCAGTAGAGTCTCTACTTCAAATTGGAGATTCATTTGCTTTAAATATTTTAAGTGAAAAAGATTTTAAAGAACCTTTAAAAAGATTCACTAAACCTTTTGCACCAGGAGAGGATAGATTCGAGGGATTAAATATTGAATTTACTCCTAATAGACAAATAATCATTCCTGAATCTTTAGCATGGTTAGATGCCTCTGTGAAAGAGAGGATGGAATGTGGAGACCATTGGGTAATATACGCCGAAGTGCTACACGGTAATATATTAAAATCAGAAAGCTTGACAGCGGTGCATCACCGTAAAACTGGTGCTAACTATTAAATTTATTTATCTAATTTATGAGTGAATCAAAAAATCTAATAATCATTACCGCAAGTTGTGGGAAAAATCTAGAACTTGCTGAAAAATTTCTTGAAAAAAGTAATGAACTTAATATAAATTCTGAGATTTTAGATCTTACCACTATTGATATTCCACTATTTAATCCAAGAATTCACAGCAAAGAAAATATTCCTAGTGAAATCGAAAAATTAAAAAAAAAGCTTTTCGCAATAGAAAAGTGGGTGATTTGTGCGCCTGAATATAATGGATCTATACCTCCTATTCTCTCTAACTTTATAGCATGGCTATCTGTTTCAGGAGATGACTTTAGGGATTTATTTAATGGCCAACCAATTGCAATTGCAACATTTTCTGGCGGCGTAGGGTTAGAATTACTTACCTCATTACGCATTCAATTAGCTCATTTAGGAAGTCAAGTATTAGGAAGACAACTTTTATCTTCGTATAGTAAACCAATAGATGCCAAAACTATTGAAGATATTATTCAAAGACTTTTACAAATGAAAAAATTAAAAACATAAACTTTAAAACTAAAATTCATATCATTTATTTTCATTCCAAACTTTTAGAATTTCTCTTGCCATAGGAAGTGCATGAACAGACCCTCCTCCAGGAGTATTTTGTGCGAAAGCTACTACTAGTAATTCACTATCCTCAGATGGAGTAAAGCAAACGAACCAGGCATGATCCAAGCCACCTTCGCCATCTTCGGCTGTGCCAGTTTTACCTGACACTGGAGGTAAATTAGAAACTCCATAATTAATTGATACTCCAGTGCCAGACTCTACTACTTTTTTGAGACCACGTTTTATCAACTGAATATTATTTGGATCAATATCGATTTTAAGAGGTTTCTTATCTGAAAAACTTTCTTCATCTTTTTTCGCTAAATATGGAGTAATTAAATAACCTCCATTTGCAATAGCCGCATATGCTCTAGCTATTTGCATAGGAGTAACTTGAACGACAAATTGCCCAATAGACATACTCGCGATATCTTCTGGAACCCAAGGAGTTCTGCCAGGTTCTCCCCATCCTCTGCCTTCTTTAGCCCATTCACTACTAGCTACTAATCCTATATTTTCTTGTTCAGAAATTTCAACTCCAGATAAAGAATTAAAACCAAGCTTTTTGGAAACCTCATGGATTTCATCTACTCCTACAGCATATCCGACTTGATAAAAAAATGTATTACTTGAAACTCTTAAAGCATCTTCATAACCTATTTTCCCAAAGCCTAAATCATTATGTTCTCTAAAACATTGACTCCCATAAGTTATACATGGTTTCGTATCTAGCAGCGTATCACTAGGAAATTTACCACTTTCTAAACCAGCTAAAGCTGTCACAATTTTCCAAACACTACCAGGATCATAAGCATTTAATGCTCTATTAAAAAGTGGTTTTTCAGGAGAGTTAAATAACATATTGTATTCTTTTTCAGGCTTAAAATCCTTTGAAAAAAAATTCAAATCAAAAGTAGGCTTACTCGCCATCGCTTTAATCGCACCATCTCTTGGATCCATCACTATTATTGCTCCAGCTTTTTTATCTTTAAGAACTTCCTCAGCAACTAATTGCATCTTTATATCAATTGTTAATTCAATATCATTACCTTGTATTGGAGGTTTTATA